>NZ_JABXHF010000098.1:0-11359 GCF_013393565.1 Virgibacillus sp. | reverse complement strand
TCATCGGTTCGTTCTAAATAGGAAGGCCGACTAAAGACGGGCTTGCCGGAGGGCGCCGGCATACTCCTGTTGCAGGAGCATGATTCCTAAAACTTTAGTTGATTCGTTCCACTCGCTACGTTGCTAACCGGGCGCCCCGAGCCTTTGTTCTTTTATCGTATAAGCAAAACGACGGCGTTCTTCTGCCACAGTAATTGGCGAAAAAAGCTAAGTTTTTCGAATCAAACCGTATACATAATGGCTGAAAGATAGAGGCGTTATTAACTATGTCAAGAAAAACTTGATAAATGCAGACAGGCTAATTGTTTTTAGTATGAACTCAATTTATAATGAAGGTACAAAATAAATGTTAGGAGAACTTGGTATGGCTGTAACCAATACGACTATAATCAATAAAATGTTAGAGGAATTACATGTTGCAAACAATAACGTGGATAACGAGCTTGTTTTACGGCAACATGTTCGTCATATTCGTTTATTATGCGATTTGTTGCTTGATGAGCAAGAAAAATCGATGACGCAAGCACAAGATTCAACGCAATTTTCTGCAGCAGAAATAAAAATGATGCTTGGAGAAAAGGGGGCAGCAAAAATTAACCAACAAAAAGAGGTAAATCCACAAGCAAAGATAGATCACGAAGAAGCAAATGGGGATTCATTGTTTGATTTTTAAGCCATAGTACTTGCTTCTCTAACTTCATAAGAAAAGAGGGAGAACATGAAACTATTTTTAATTTTAGGCGCTATTAATGGGTTTTTAGCTGTTGCTTTAGGAGCATTTGGTGCACATGGATTAGAAGGGAAAATATCTAAAAGTGCAATAGCTACATGGGAAAAAGCGGTAAATTATCAAATGTTCCATACGATGGCATTATTTGTAACAGGCATATTAATGATGAAAGTACATAGTGTTGGAGTGACTTGGGCAGGTTGGCTGTTTTTTATTGGCATTTTATTATTTTCAGGCAGTCTGTACATTTACTCTACAACGGGTATCAAAACCTTTGCGATGATTACTCCTATAGGAGGCGTAGCATTTTTAATTGGCTGGATTCTACTAGGTACATTTATTGCAAGATATGTATAAATATATGGCTTCTCTGTTTACAGCCGTAGTAGGAAAAGCAACGTGAAGATAAACACGAGTAACGCACGTACGGCTTGTTTTATTGTGTGGGAAGGGATGGAGCGGTATAAATGCCATTGCACGAGGCTGTCAGCGATAAGACTTCCTGCAACCAAGAGCAAACCTAATATAATTACAATCGTGTAGCCTTTGATTAAAGCAATAAAAGTAAAAAGACTGGCAGCACCTAAAGCTAACAGCTCTACTATCATGAATTTTTCGTAAGGTTGTTTCATGGTGCTCGCCTCTCTTTTTGTACTATAGAAAGTAAAAAATTTTACAGTATAGTAAATTAGTCGTCATGACTTTTACTAACTTAGCCAGATGTTGCATATACGATGGCAATAAGGGATGGCATAGAGGAATTGAGTATGTGCCATCCCTTATTTTTAAGATAAGAAAGTATTAAAGTGAGGTGCTTGTGTATAAAGAAATAACCGATTAGCGACGTCCGGCTCCAGCGCCCAACAACTAGATGATTTCACGAAATTGCCCTACGATAAGTCATCATCGGTGCGTAGCCTCACCGCAATTCCTTTATCTCGGTTGATTCGTCCCAGTCGCTACGTGCTAAACGGGCGCTTGCGCCTTTGTCAAAGTTCCAATGGTACTACCGAGGTGGATAGGAAACATTGCCCGAAGTTTCGCCAAATGGATAGGCATAATTCAGTTCTTCATCAAATGTAACGTAATCTAAATATACCATTAACAATAAGTAGCGTTTCCCAGATTGTGGGTCACTTATAACAATATGATCACGACCGGCTGCTTCAATAATGCCACGGAATACTTTGGCATTCCATTGGTCGTTATTTTCAAATGTCATATATACCGTTGCTTCTTTACCACGATTTAATCGTAAAATATTTTCAATATAGGATTCTTGTTCTGGTAGCATGCCTTGGTTTTGGTTAAAACCACTTGTTGTTGGATAGGGCTGTTGAGACGGTGCATAGGACTGATGAGAAGGTTGCCGCATTGGATAGATTGGATAATAGGCTTGTGACGTTGCTGGGTAATAATACGGATAATACGGATACGTATTCATTTGCGGGTTTGTTTGGTTTTCACTCATGAAACTCCTCCTTAAAACTGAATAGGGTTTAAGTTTAAAGCACGAAGAAATATCTTCTCAAATAATAGCAGTTGCTATTTTTCATTCCTCCTCCTTATTAACGATAAACGGTCGGACATTCTGAAGCGGTTGGGGCAAAAAAGCAATGCGATTTGTACCGTCCAACGTTCCACTGTCCAAACCATTGTGCTGGGCAACTCCCTTCTGGCCGAAAAAACCATAGAGAGTTAGAAGCTGGATGCTGTCGTTCTCCCTGGATAACTCTACGTGCTAGGCGTTTTTCTGATTCTCTTGCTCTTTGGTAAAAATATCCTCTTTGTGTAGCTTCAAAACCTCCGGGGCTTTGGTATACCATGTTTCGAATGTTACGTATATTTGTAAAGTCTAAGCAATCGGCGATGACTCTGTTTATGCCTGTATTTCCTACCATTAACATTCCTAACTCACCATCACCTTCTGCTTCTGCTCGCATTAATCTTGCTAATAATTCAATATCTTTATCGGTATGAGCCACTAGTGACATGAGCAATCCCCATTTCTGTCCAATCTCGGTGCATTATCATATGTATGCTACAAGGAACATAGTTATGATTTGTTTTAGAAAAACTTCGCCTGTCGCCAAGATCTAAAGGCGAAAGCACTAGTTTTACTTATACGAGATTTTATAGTGAAAAAAAGCCTTTACACATGGGACGAAGCCAACGTGTAAAGGCACCAAGTTGTTTTATATTTTAAAGAAGGCAGGAAGCTGTTCTTTCGCTAAATAGTTACCTACAAAGAATTCTCCAAACTCTCCATATCTCGAGCTAACTTCATCAAATCGCATTTCATAAACAATTTTTTTGAATTGTAATGGATCGTGAGCGAATAATGTTACGCCCCATTCCCAATCATCAAGTCCAATGGAACCAGTGATGATTTGTGATACTTTACCGGCATATTTACGACCTGTCATACTGTGTTCATATAATAATTTACCGCGTACATCTTTTTCTAATGTATACCAGTTTTCATCTCCGTGACGGCGGCGATCCATAGGATAAAAGCAAACATGCTCCCATTTTGGAAGAATTGGTTTTAACCGCTGAGCTATTTCTGGAATTAATTCTGGATGCTCCTCTTTATAAGGGCGGTATTTAGATAGTTCTACTATGGAAAAATAAGAATGAGCAGGGATTAAAAATGCTCCCATCTTTGATTTATTCAATTCATTTTCAATAGCTGCTAACTCGTTCGTAGTTGGGCGCAAAAACATGAACATCAAATCAGCTTTTTGACCAACAATATTGTAAAGGGCATGGCTTCCGTTTTTAGCTGCTTCTACTTCTTCCCATTTAGTAAGCATTTGCTGTAAACTATGAATTGCTTCTTGCCTCTCTTCTTCACTTGCAAGCTTCCATGAAGTCCAATCGACAGTGCGAAAATCATGCAAACTATACCATCCATCCATCGTTTCTACTGCTTCTACCATTGTAATCTCCCCTTTATTGATACGATAAGTTTAAGTACAAAAAACCGCCATGACTTACATTTGGATAACCACCATCTACTATGAGACTTGCAGGCGGTTTTTTCATAAAAAATATATTTCGCCTAAAGACTTGGCTTGGCAATAAACCAAATTTTCCTACTTAAACTTGGCGACAAGCCACCAAGGTTTTCTAATATGCAATAGACATGGCAAATTGGCAAATCTGCCTCTACTATAGCATAAATAGGGCATGCTAAGCATGAGATAGACTTCTAATAAAGAGAGATATGTTTAATTGTCATGAGAATGTCAAAAAACATAAGGGACATAGAAGAGAAATACTTTCATTTATCGTAAAAATCATCTACTATTTAAGTATAACCATATAGGAGGTTTATCAAAAGTGAGTGAATTATTTAAACAAATGCAAGAAAAAGTTTCTAGTCAATCTAAATCTATTGTCTTCCCAGAGGGGACAGATGAACGTATATTGACAGCTGCTAGCCAGCTAGCTGCAACAAAGGTGTTAATGCCGATTTTGCTTGGTGACAAAGTAGAGATCAAGCAACAGGCGCAAAAAGCAGGAGTAGATGTATCACAATGTAAAATAATTGATCCAAAAGATTTTGCCCAATTTGATTTAATGGTCGAAACTTTTGTAGAACGTCGTAAAGGAAAAGCAACGAAGGAAGACGCTGAAAAAATACTTTTAGATGAAAACTATTTTGGTACCATGCTTGTCTATATGAATCAAGCGGATGGTCTTGTTAGTGGCGCTGTTCATTCAACCGCTGATACAGTTAGACCTGCTCTACAAATTATTAAAACGAAAGAAGGTGTGAAAAAGACATCGGGCGCATTCGTTATGGTTCGTGGTGATGAAAAATATGTGTTTGCCGATTGTGCTATTAATATCGAACCTGACAGCCAAGATTTGGCAGAAATCGCAGTGGAGAGTGCAAATACGGCGCAACTATTTGGTATTGACCCGCGTGTTGCTATGTTAAGCTTTTCAACAAAAGGTTCAGCAAAATCAGATGAAACAGAACGTGTAGTGGAAGCATTACAAATTGCCAAAGAAAAGAATCCATCATTAGTAATTGATGGGGAATTTCAATTTGATGCTGCGTTTGTTCCGAGCGTTGCTGCCAAAAAAGCGCCTGGTGCTGTATTACAGGGAGATGCAAATGTGTTTGTTTTTCCTAGTTTAGAAGCAGGTAATATCGGATATAAAATTGCGCAACGTTTAGGCGAATTTGAAGCGGTAGGCCCAGTATTACAAGGGTTGAACAAACCTGTTAACGACCTTTCTCGTGGGTGTAATGCAGAAGATGTTTATAACTTGGCGGTAATTACAGCAGCTCAAGCCTGATATTACGAAATACATGTCATCCATGCCCCATATAGTGAACTTTTTCACGAGTTTCGCTATATGGGGTAGTTTGCTTCTTATGGTAAAGAGAATTTTTATCCTTGATTGTTGTACTACGTAAAGATACCTAACTAAGCCGCGCAACTTAGACAAACGCTAGGTTGGTTAGCCCCCCTTGGCTGAAGCAGTGGGGGACTATTGGGGAAATGTTTATTGCCCTAACAATGTATGTATTTTAGCTAAGCAATCTTCCACTATTTCTTCTGGGGCTTGTCCTTTTATTTTTAACTTTCTAGTGTTCCAATCTTTGGTCAGTGAGTATAACTCCAGATATAGCTAAACCGTCAGGAAGGGCAACTTCATACCCCCAAGCCTCTGACGATTTTTGTGATTGGACACAGAACCGTAAAACCTGTTACTTGATTAAATTGTTTTAGGTGATAAGACAAGCGCAGGTCTTATGCCAACACATCCTAAGCCAATTGTATATCCTTAGTATATACAATTGGTTGGAAAAGATTACTCTTGATTTCCTCTCTATCTTAATTTTAATACTAATGAGATGAAATTCATCAATTTGGAATCTAAGAACACAGTGTAGGGTATGGTTTAGCAAGATTGCGATGGAAAGCAATAACGGAAATAAAGGAATCATGCCACTAAAACAAGGGTATGGCCGACGTCGCGGCAGGTCCGTGAATCGGCGATGACTTATCATAGGACGATGGAGTCGGACGCGGCTATTTCCATATCCACTAGCACTTTATTATATATTTTCTTATTTAATAAAAAGAACCGGACGCATCCGGCTCCTTTAACTGACAACCCCACCGAATCAGTAGGGGCCTAGAGTACTTGTACAATCTTATCTTATCTTTCTTAGTTATTATTAAAGAACGTTTTCTTTTAGTTGAGAATGTGAATGGGCATATATTACGCCTAGAAAGATTTCTTGGTTTGCTTATTGCTTTGCATTAGATGCTTTTCATTCCGGAATTACTGTATTACGTTTCTTCATCTGTACTAATCTTTTGCGATAGTGTGCATACTCTGTCGGTGTGAAATTAGTTTCAACAACATGTTCGCTAACTTTTAATAATGCATTCATTGCTCGACGCTTCATGTCATTTACGGTTAGCGGAGTTTGCAATAATTCCGATAAAGAGCACATCACATTAGGATCTACAGTGGGATAGCTAAATTTCGTCGATTCTCCTCGTTTACTAACTGTATAAAAATCTCTGATTACACTCGCTCGTTTAAAACTATCTCCTTCGACATCTAAATAAATTTGCACAGCTGCGCCATCTTTTACCCGACGTTGTGAAATTCCCGCAAATTTCCTCCCGTTAATACTTAAATCATAATCTCCCGGACAATAAGAATGGATAATTTCGTATGCTTCAATACGCTTTGTCAAATCACTTAGCATGTATTGGACAAAGCTGACCATCGCTTCATATCCTTCTTGAATAGATACATTTTTAACATCGGGAAAAATGAGCGAAATATTGAGCACACCACTGTCTAAAGCTACTGCTAGTCCACCTGAATTACGTATGACAACATGGTAACCAGCTTGTTTTAATTGTTCTACCCCTTCATGGATATAAGGAAGTTTTGCATCAGGAATTCCAAGTACAATCGTTTGTTCATGCACCCATAGCCTCATTGTCGGTGGAGATAATTTTTCACTAACGGATAGGGCAAGCGCATCATCAATGGCAAAGGAGTGAAGAGCGGTGTATTGTTCCTGATCAAACATGTTCGTTGTTGAATGGTCCATATAACGAAAGGTTGTATGTGCCATCATATTTTCCCAGTTTTTCATAAGCAACTCCTGACTTTCTATCTATCATTGTTCATTTTCCTTACAGCTCGTCAAGAAAAAAGTTCATTTGTTTATCGTATAAGCAGAACGATGGCGTCTGTTCGCCTGATATTCGGAAAGCTTTCGTTTTCTTATCGAATACGAAACCCAGCATGTGCTCAAGAAAGGCGACAACGCGTGGTTTTTATTAAACAGAGATGTTTCTCTACGAGGATAAGAAAGTATAAAAATTAGATGCTTTGGTATAAGAGAAATAACATAGTAAGCCACGTCCGGCTTAAGCGCCCAGCAACTAGGTGACTTCACGAAATCGCCCTACGATAAGTCATCATCGGTTCGTGCTAAATAGGAAGGCCGACTAAAGACGGGCTTGCCGGAGGGCGCCGGCATACTCCTGTTGCAGGAGCATGGTTCCTAAAAATTTAGTGGATTCGTTCCACTCGCTACGTTGCTAAACGGGCGCCCCGATCCTTTGTTCGCTAAGGCTACGAACTAGTTTCATGGAGGAAGAAACAACCCTCATTCAATAAAAATTCACTTTATAACTCAGGAAGGAGCTAGCTATGAACAAAATCGAAATTATTGGTCTTGGTGCAGGAGACTTGGATCAGTTACCTTTAGGTATTTATAAAAAGCTTTGTAATTTAGACAAGTCCGTGTACGTCCGCACGCTGGATCATCCTGTTGTTCAAGCATTGCAAGCAGAAGGTGTGAGCTTCCATTCCTTTGATACAATTTATGAGGAAGAAGAACAGTTTACTAATGTATACCATCGTATTGTTGCAATTATTTTAGAAAAAGCGAAAATAGAACAGGTTATCTATGCTGTGCCTGGACATCCCATGCTTGCGGAAAAGACCGTACAAATCTTGCTGGATTCCGAATGTGAGGTAGAAATCATCGGTGGAAGCAGTTATTTAGATGATCTATTTACCGGATTAAAAATAGATCCTATTGACGGATTTCAATTTCTTGATGCAACATCTTTCAAGCGTCAAGATATAAGCTATCACAATCACCTCGTGTTTTCGCAAGTGTATGACCAAATAATTGCTTCTGAAGTAAAACTGACATTGTTAGAGGACTTACCTGCAGACTATCCAATTACCATTATTGATGCAGTAGGAAGCGCTCGGGAAAAAATAGTAGAAGTTCCTTTAGAAGAATTAGATCGCACGGTTGACGTTAGTAATTTAACAAGTGTCTATGTCCCACCCGCACCGGAGCATTTATTACATCATACGTTTGCAAATTTACGCCAAGTGATCCATACGTTAAGAGGGCCTGATGGATGCCCGTGGGATCAGAAGCAGACACATGAAAGTCTGCGAGAATATGCTATTGAAGAAGTGTATGAGCTCATTGACGCGATTGACCAACAAGATGACGAAGGGATTATTGAAGAATTAGGTGACGTACTGCTACAAGTTATGCTACACAGTCAAATTGGGGAAGATGAAGGTTATTTTACGATAGATGATGTCATTCGAAACCTTACGGAAAAAATGATTCATCGTCATCCACATGTCTTTCAAAATGAATCTGTTTCCAATGCAGATGAAGTCGTAAAGAATTGGGAGCAATTAAAAAAGGATGAAAAAGGAGAGACAAGAGCATCTGCGTTAGATGGTATTGCAAAGCATTTACCATCACTTGCACGGGCGTATCAATTACAAAAAAGAGCAGCAAAAGTAGGGTTTGATTGGCATTCTCTACAAGGTGCCTATGATAAATTACAAGAGGAGCTAGAAGAATTTAAGGTAGCTATAAAAAAAGGAAATGCACATGAACAAGAGAAGGAGTTTGGCGATATATTATTTGTTCTAGCGAATATAGCAAGGTATTATAAAATAAACCCAGAAGTAGCCTTACATCATACGAATGAAAAATTTATTTTGCGTTTTTCCTATATGGAACAAGCATTAAAAGATCGTCAGCGTTCCATTCAAGAAGTAACTTTAGAAGAGATGAATGAATTATGGGAAGAGGCGAAAGAAAAGGAGTAAAACAATGCGTCTAGACAAATTTTTAAAAGTATCTCGTTTAATTAAGCGTCGTACGTTAGCCAAGGAAGTAGCTGATCAAGGTAGAATTACGGTAAATGGTAATCAATCTAAAGCGGCTACGACATTAACGGTAGGCGATGAGCTTGTTATTCGCTTTGGGCAAAAGGTAGTTACACTGCGTATTGATAATTTACGAGAAACAGTGAAAAAAGAGGAAGCCCAATCCATGTATACCATTATAAAAGAAGAAAAAATTACGAATTAAAAAGTTCTATACTTGTCCCTCCTATCATAAACTACTATGGATAAGGAGGGTGTTTTTTGCGATGAACTATTATGAGAATAAAGAGCATATACCACGTGTTACTACAGATCATACGGTAAAAATGAATAATCGTAAAAATTTGGAAATTACAGGTGTGAAAGAAGTGGATAGCTTTGATAATGAAGAATTTTTACTGGAAACAGTAATGGGTTATTTAATTATACGTGGGCAAAATTTACAGCTGAAAAATCTAGATGTTAATGATGGTTCTGTTGTTATCAAAGGGAAAATTTACGAGCTTTCTTATATTGATGAACAGCAGGAGAAGGCTAAAGGGTTCTTTAGCAAGTTATTTAAATGAGTTTAAGTACGCAGCTTGTAACAATGTTATCTATGATTGCAGGTGGCTTGTCTACGGGTGTCATGCTAGACACCTTTCGTAGGTTCTCTCCTTATTGGAGAAATAGGAAGATCATGATTTATGTAATGGAAGTAGGGTTTTGGACCTCACAAACATTATTGCTTTTTTATATTTTATTTTTGGTTAATGGTGGAGAGATAAGGTTATATATTGTACTAGCATGTCTACTAGGTTTTTCAATGTATCAAGCGATACTCTCCAATTATTATAAGAAGTTACTGGAGCATTTCATACGAATTGCGCTCTCTATCTATCGTTTTTTTTCACGACTTATACAAGTCTTCATTATTTCACCGATAAAAGGAATTGTAATGGTTATTTATACAGTATTTATATGGGTTTTAAAACTGATTCTCTCTCTGCTACTTTTCGTTTTAACGGTGATTGTAACGCCAATCCAATGGTTACTAAGAGGAGTCTACCAGTTGCTACCTAAAAAAGTTCAAGGAATTCTATTACAAATAGCAGGATTTTATAGTACAATAAAGAATAACTTAAGTAAGGTTTGGGAGAAAATTCGCTGGAAGAGGAGGTAATAGGTATTGACTACAAGTAAACAAAGCGTAAGAAAACTGGATTCGAATTACATGCAACAATACGATGCCTATGTAGAAAGGCAAAATCGAAAAAAGCGACGTTTAATTCGACGTTTGGTGTTATTTGGAGTTATTACTCTCGTTATTCTTGGCGGTATGACTACATATCATATCCAGCAGCGCTCTCTTTATGCGGAAAAGACAGACGAATATGAAAATCTACAAGCAGAATTGACGGATTTGAGAAAAGAACAAAAAAATCTGAAACAAGAAGCAGAGCGTTTAAAAAATGAGGATTATGTATTAGAAATAGCGAGGACAAACTATTTCTTATCTAAAGAGGGCGAATTAATTTTTAAAGTTCCTGATAAAGAACCATCTTATTGACACACTTTCGTCAGCTTGGCTATAATATAATAGTAAGCTGATGATACATCATCGGTGGTTACTATTATTAGTTTCCTAAAAATTCTAAGGAGGAGCATTTTTTTTATGTCAATTGAAGTAGGCAGCAAGCTGCAGGGTAAGGTAACTGGTATCACTAATTTTGGAGCCTTTGTAGAAATCGAAAGAGGAACAACCGGACTTGTTCATATTAGTGAGGTTGCCGACAACTATGTGAAAGACATTAATGAACATCTTTCTGTTGGCGATGAAGTAAAGGTGAAAGTCATTAACGTAGAGAAGGACGGAAAAATTGGTCTATCGATTAAAAAAGCGGTAGATAAGCCAAAACCAAAACGTCAACGAGATAACCGTGAACGGGTTGAATCTTTTGAGTCAAAAATGAATCGTTTTTTAAAAGACTCTGAAGATCGCCTTGCCTCTTTGAAGAAGCACACGGAATCCAAACGCGGGGGTCGAGGTGCTAAAAGGGGATAGCAGTTGCTGTCTAAAAAAGATAATGCTCTATAAATAAAATTTATTCTGAATGCGTACCTTAAATGCAAAGTGGAATACACGGCGCCTTTTGTTACCTGTTATTAGTTGTCGAAAAAGGCGCTTTTGCTATACGAAAAAAACAGAGATTAACGTTGAGTTAATCTCTGTTTTTTTATCGTTTTGATATTTGTTACATCATTATTATTTTAATGGCGGTGGAGGGGATCGAACCCCCGACCTCACGGGTATGAACCGTACGCTCTCGCCAGCTGAGCTACACCGCCAAATAAGTCAACATGGAATATAATACAGCAGGTTCGTCTCTCTGTCAACTCCTTTTTTAAAAAGATAAGAAAGGATAAAAATTAGATGCT
>NZ_JABXHF010000010.1:0-27828 GCF_013393565.1 Virgibacillus sp. | reverse complement strand
CAAAAATAGAAAATCAGAAAGCAAAAGCCAATTCTGAGATTATTCAAGCATTATGTAATCGTCTAGGAATTGAGCTTACAAATATTCCTGATTCAAATTTTGAAGACAAATGTAAGAAATGGTACGATATGTTATATGACCGTTTTGATAAACAGGAAATTATAACAAGATATGAAGAATTGCAAAACGTAATGGATAAAAGTATTAACAACCAAACAATTATGTTTGAGATTCATAAAATTCGTTACTATATTATCTTACGTGATTTCCAAAAAGCCTTACATAAAATTAATGAGCTCCATGAGATGGCAGACTCTTTTAACTCTCCACATAAATATTTTTGGAATAAATTTCAAGGGAATTATTACTCCTTTAAAGGAGAACATCAGAAATCTTTACAATGCTATAAAAAAGCTGAAAAAGTGCATCGATCAGCTGAAATTGAAGAAGAAGAGATTGCAGATTTGTGTTACGCAATTTCTATTCAGTATAGTAATTTGCTAAATGGATTAGAGTCCATTGATTATGCGGAAAAAGCAATGTCTTGGTTTCAACGGAAGTACAACTTCTTACGTTGTGCTCAATGTCATATCTTGCTAGGAATTGCCTACCAACAAATTAATATGCATGATTTTGCATTAGAAAATTATACTCAGGCAATGAATCTAGGCAAGTTAAACAACGAAGAACAAGTCATTCAGTTAGCTTATCTTAATTTAGGTCGCTTTTATGCATTAATAGGAGATTTAAAACAATCTATTAAATACTATTTGCTTGTCTTAGATACTGGAAGCTTAGAATATGAAGCAAAGTTAGAAGCCGTTACTTCCTTAATACAAAATTTTTACCAAAATAATGAGAACACGAAAGCAAAGGAGTATTTAATCCTCGCGGAGGATACGCTTAGGCTATCCGAAGAAAAGGAGTATTACGATTTTTATAAATACACAACTCTAGTGTACACATACTTATTGAACGGAAAACTAAAAGATTTTGAGTCCATACTAGAAGAGAAATTTATTCCGTATTTAAAGCAAAGAAAAGACTACCAATATACAGTGTTTTATTCAAAGCTGTTAGCCTCCCATTTAGAAAATATGGGTAAGCATAGAGAATCTATGCAGTACTATAAATTAGCAACTAGTAGTTATGACCAATTAATAAAATTGTAAGGAGGGATAATATGAAAAAACTTATCGTTTCATTATTTACTTGTGGAGTGCTCCTCATTGGTGGGAATTTGTTTTTGAATGATGATTCTCAAACAGCATCAGCATATCAACCTAAGCCATCAACAGCCTATGAAACAAGCTAAAAAAGGAATAAGTTTTCAAACGGAATATCAAAAAGGATGTATTCATTGGGTATAAGTAAATGTAGCTTTGTAAATTGTCTAATCAAAACCACAGACTAACTACGTGATAGCATCTCCTGGAGGGTTGACTTAGCATTTCCACTTGAATCTAGGTTTAAAATAGGGATAATAAGGCTCAATTTCTCAATTTTTATGCTGAGAAATTGGGCTTTTAATATTGTAAATTCGAATTTTTTTGACGCTCCCCCATAAGTAACTTAGTGTTTATCTCTTCTTTCTTTTGTTCATCGAATATTGGCTTTACCTAGTGTTGTTGTTTCCACATGTATTTCTACATGCTCTGAAACTATGGTAGATGACCACTTTATCGTACCTTATTCATTAACCATTACGTAATAACCATCTTTCTTAAGAACTTTAGTTCTTTTATTAACATAAAATACAGTTTTATAGATCGAAATAAATTAAGAGTATTGTTCTTGTTGCATTTACATGAATGGTATAACATGTTTATATACAATGTACTTGAAAGGAATCTTTATAGTGAGTAGACGTATGGATATTACAGGGGAAAGATATGGTAAATTAACCGTCTTAGAAGAACTAAAACAACATGGAAGTAAACGGCGCTGGCTTTGTAAATGCAATTGTGGTAATTTAGCTATTGTCTTAATGGACAGCTTGAGAAGTGGTAATACGAGATCCTGCGGTTGTTTAAAGCCTGAACGGTCTGCGGAAGTAAATACTAGAGATCTTATTAATAAAAAGTTTAATAAGTTGACTGTTATTAAAAAATTGGGTACGCATCCTTCAACTAAGTCAATATTGTGGCTATGCAAATGCGAATGTGGAAATTATTCCAAGGTTACCACAGCAAATTTAGTAAGTGGTAATACAATGTCTTGTGGCTGTTCGAGAAAACGCATTGATATAACTAGTCATCAATACGGTCATTTAAAAGTGATTAAAGAAGTAGAAAGCAAAGGATACACAAGGCGTTGGCTATGCAAATGCGAATGCGGAAAAGAGATTACTGTTAATATGAGTGATTTAAGAAATGGTAATGTTCAATCCTGTGGTTGCTCTCCTGGTTGTTCAAGAAAACGTATTGATATAACTGGTCATCAATACGGCCGTTTAAAAGTGATTAAAGAAGTAGAAAGCAAAGGATACACAAGGTGTTGGCTATGCAAATGCGAATGTGGAAAAGAGATTACTGTCAGAATGAGTAATTTAAGAAAAGGTAGTACTCAATCCTGTGGTTGCTTACGCAAAGAAAGAATTAGTAAAGTTAACTGTAACAATCTTGCAGGAAAACGATTTGGTAAATTGGTTGTTAAAAAGCGATCTTCTAAGAAGACAAAATCCAGAAAGGTTGCTTGGGAATGTGAGTGCGATTGTGGAAATGTAGTTATTATACAATCAGACAAGCTAATAGCAGGAGTAACCAAATCCTGTGGTTGTTTAAGGAAAAAAGCAGGAAATGAAGTGAATGAGCACAACAAAAAGCACCTATTTAAAGAAGGTGTATTCACACCTTTACTTACAAGTAAACTAAGAAAGGATAATAAAACTGGGTTTAAAGGAGTTTACGCTATTAAAAGAAAAAAAGGGATAAAGTACGAGGCTCGAATTAATATTAAAAAAAAAGCAATACACCTTGGCACATTTGCCACCATTGAAGAAGCTGTTCAAGCTCGCAAAAAAGCGGAAGAAAAATATTATAAACCTTATTTGTAATAAAATAATGTTGTATTAAAAAAACCAGCTAATGCTGGTTTAGTTTAATCTTTTCTCATACTCTTTAACCACTTTATAAAAAGTATTTTTCTTTAATTGTAATAAACCCATGAATTCAACAGCAGTTATTTCTTTATTTATCCATCTTGGATAATTTGATTCTAAAATTACTAATTCATTAGCACTTAAAGTGGAAAGATCAATTCGAGGACGGCCTAAATGTCTACCTTGAGATCTAGCTGCAGCAATTCCTTCAGCTTGCCTTTTTCGAATTTTTTTACGTTCTTGATCAGCTACATAAGAAAGTAAGGAAAGAAATTGATCTTCCATTAACTTTCCCATGTCACCCATTTCCTTAAATTTTCTACTGTCAAATAAAGTTTCATTTTCTAAGATGACAATGTCGGCTCTAATATCTCTAGTAATATTTTTCCACTCAGTAATAACTGAATCATAATTTCTCCCTAGTCTATCCAAAGCATCAATATATAATAGATCTCCTTCACTAATAACTTTTTTTAACAACTGATATTGTGGTCGGTTGAAATCTTTACCAGAAAGTTTGTCTACAAAAATTTTCCTAGCTTCTACCCCTTTGTCAATCATTTTAGTAAATTGTCTTGCTTCATTTTGATCCTTAGTTGAAACTCGAATATAGCCATAGATATTGCTCATTATATTTACTCCTTCTAGAAAGTTGTATTTTGAATCATTAAGCTATTTCCATTTTTAAATTAATAATTTTATTATAATTTGAAATAAATGTTTGTAAAGGCTACTTTCGACAATAAACGTTTAAAAACATCTTCATCCGACCTTTAAGGAAGATCAAAAGTGCTTAAAATCAAACTTGTAACTTTGCTGATAAAGTGTTTTAAAAGTATACCTTTATAAACTATTATAAAACAAACATAAATGATATTTAAGGGAATTCACTTCGGTTTAAGTTCAGAATATTGTTTCTTTTAATGATTTTTATTTAGACGTTCAATTTTGTTGAAATTAACTTGCGTATTTAATATAATCATGGTATAATTATATTAAAGATAAGAGATACGAGGTAATTATTATATAAAAAAACAGGAGGTTTTTAAATTGAAAATGACAAAAGAAATGGCAGAAAGATTAAACAAAGAAATTGAATTAGCTTTAGAAGAAACACAAAACCCAGAAAGCCCATTATGGGATAAAGATATAGTGGGCGTAAGATTTGAAAATGTAAAACGAGAAATCGGGGATGTTTGCAACAACAGCAAGCATAACCCGGATCGGGAAGATGAGAGAGACTTCCCGGATTTCGGAGATGAAGAATACAACCAATTGCCAGAACTTGATGGTTCTAGTGCTTGGGAAGCAGAATTTTTCTTGAGAAATCTTAAATTTAAAAAAGGTCAAATCTACCTTACAGATCATTGTTACATTGTTATCGGTTCAGTTGATAATTACCATGATGATTGTGACGATGGTGAGGTAGTAATTGAGGATGCGGAAGTATATAAAATCTTGTTTTAATTAAATACAGGCAGTGTTCACTCACTGCCTGAAAAATAAAATATAAAGGAGAAATTGAAAAATGGTAAATAAAATAGAAAAATTAACAAAAATAGTGGAAAGTATAACGGCATCGGACTCTTATGAAGAACTAATTATTTTAAACAAGGAGTACCAAGAAATAGACAGCTCTATTGAGCTGAAAGAGCTGTCCGAGGACTCTTATGAAGAACTAAAGTACCTGTTTGAAGTCGCAGATGACCATTTAACCAAGATACAAGAGGACTATTGTTCACACTGGGAGCTGGGTAAGCTCCTTGATGATAAAAAGTTAGATGAATTATATAAAAGAGAATGGGAATTAGATACAGGTATTTGTTTGCATCGCAGTAACCCCAACACCGTTTTGGAGTGTTTATTAAAAATAATAGACACTTACGGATTAGAAAAAGAGAAGGGGGTTGTAAGAAAAGAATTTAAGAGAATCATGCAGGACGTACCTACAGACTTACCATCCTTAACATATAGCAATTGCAGCTTATATGATTGGGTGCTTGAAGCAAATATAGGCGAGTATTTCTTCACAACTGGCAAGCCTGCTATGTCAAAAAATTATAGTTTCACCAAAGGTGCGACTAGTGAAATTATTACCTTATACTAATAATAGGAGGATTTAAAATGAAATTAAAAGAAATGGTGAAAAAATTTGTAGAATGCAGGAGCGACTTAGTATTTTGTGATAAGACAAAGGATATCGTTAGTAAAAATAATGACCTATTTTTTCTTGTTAAAAAAACATCTGATACTTCGTTTGAGTATCAAGTTGTGAGTATAGAAGGAAGAAGCATGCAATATTATGCAGAAGTACACTTTACGGACGATAGTATAATAGAAATAGATGGAGACTTACAAAAATCGTTAACGCCTGTTGAAGGAAAAACAGGGTTAACAAAGGAACAATTTGAAGCAAGGGAATTTTATGTAAAGGAAAATATAGGGTTAGACGATGAATTAGACAAGGCTTTGTTTTCTAGGTCTGCTACTCTGTTCCATTTGTCAGACATAGAAATTTCAGATGATTTTTGGTTCTAAAAAAGAGACACTTATATAAGTGTCTCCCCTCAAATAACTTAATAAGTTTGTTTCAATCCACGCCCCTAAAGGCGACTACAACTAGATAATACGATAAAATATATATAATGTCAAATCTAATATCAATACATCCTCTAAGGGGCTGTATTGATATTTTTTATCTCCTCTAATATGCGATGTAGGTTAATTGATTTTGTGTAGTGTATCGGCTTGCCTTCAGTGATAGCATGAGCTTTCGCCTTCCACATCGCCGAGTGTGAAACAAATTTAGTTAATATAACCAACTCGTCAGACTCATTTAATAAGGCATCAAACTCATGATCTTGATCGGTACCACCATGAGTTAATATATTACACTCCGTTATTTGCTCAGCTTGCTCGGATCGGTTTCCGCCGATTATGCCAATGGTTTTACCCTCTAAGCTACGTTTTTCCGCCGGTTGTGCTGATTCGGTTTCTATCGGCGTTTCTTCAATAACAGCTTCCTTCTTTTCTTCTACCTCCTCCCCTTTTACCTCGATCAACTCATTGACCAAGCTTTTTAACTCATTTATTTTTCTTATATCGTCTGGATCGCGGCTAACGATATTTTTATTTGCCCTCTCATCTCTCAGAGCCTGCCGCAACTCATGTATTATTTTATTTTTGTCATCTATCTCTACGCGCAACTCTTGCATTTGATGATACCTGTCACGTAGTTTTTTAGACAAGCGACTAAAATCATCAGATAATTGAGCGATACGTTTAAACAAAAAAGCATTATCTCCACGATCTTTACGTACTACTTTACCGATCATATCCGTACGTAGGCGCTCTTGCACCTCCTCCATTGGATAATTAAGTACGGCATACCTTGTACGTAATTGACCAAATTGCTTGGCATCTGACTCTGCATGCCAACCCATTGCTCCTATATCCAGTAATTGATTATATACATAGTCATGGTTAGCTGATCGCCAAAATTTAGCTTTTTGCTCTGTTGTTTTTACTTTATTTAATACCTCACGTCTTAATTGCGTTGCTGTACGTGCGTTTGTTGGTATATCTAATGCATGTAATCCAGCTAACAACTCATGCGGTTGTAACTCGTTTATGCTATTGCGCCAATTTTGTAATGCATATGCTACAAATCCATCCCAAAACTCATCTTCATGTTTAGCAAAATGCTCAAAACGATTATCGTGAGCCTCTTTTAACAAACGACTTGTTTCGGAATCGAGCACACCATCATAATTAATTGCCACTTGTGCAAGCGTGACACCCGTTAATGTTTCTTTATATATAAGTGATTCTGGTGCAAAAGAAGTAGAACAATATTTACACGAGACATTTCTTATTTCATGATTAGTTTGGTCCATTTCTTTTTCTACTTCTCGATACGGCTTTACACCATAATCATGAATCACTTCCTCATTATAACGATTACAACGAGGGCAACGACCTATAAAGTAAACTTTTATATGCACTTTTTCATTCATCAATTTTATTTTCTCCCTCCTTGTACCCATTGGTTTAACTTGAAATTATTTATATTCTCTGTTTAACACTGCTTGTAAAACAGATTGCACTTCATCAAGCAATGCTCTAGAATACATAGAACTGGCCAAATTAATTTGAGGTGTTGGGGTGCAACCAATTTTCCCTTTAATCTCTTTTTGCACGATAGAAAGAGCAACCCTATATTTATTAAACGGAATAAGAAAAAGTGAATTTAAAAATGTACCTACAATGGTAATGGTCCCTGTTTCATCACATACAAAGCAAGATTCATTGCTCTCATATATAAAGCCTTTTCCGCCACACACAGGGCATTCTATTGTGTTTTTTTGATCTTTTTTCAAGCTAACTACTCTATTTTCAAAATCAATAGTCTCAAATAATATATGATCACCAGTATGAAGTTCCAGGAACTCTCTAATTTCTTTTGGAATCGTGACTTGCCCTTTGCTAGTTAATGTTGCCTGATTCATGTTAGCATACCGCCTTTTAATGATATGTTAATTTATGGAGTCCATCTTGTGAAAACAAATGGACTCCATAAAATTTAAAGTTCAATACCTAAATCCTTGCTTTTTTTATTTTGCTTACGCATCGCGTTATCTTCCTGGTTATTTAATTCTTGGCCAAACTCCATTTTTAAATTCAATTCTGATTGTTTCTTTTTCAAATTTTTCAGTTCATCTTTATAAGGAAACGGTTTTTTTAATTCTTTTTCTACCGTGTTTAACTGCATCTTGACTTGATTAATACCTTCTTTTAAATTCATAATTTTATTTTCATACTCTGTAGGTATTTTAGTAAGTCGTTGAATATTGGCCTGCTCTCTTGATTTAACTTCTACATCAAAATTACTTTTCCCTTTTAAACCAATATTGAGAGTAAAAGAATCTCTCCTTAAATAAACGTCTAACCCTTTGTATTTCCCAATTATACAAGGCTTTTCATTAACATTTTCAATAGATGTATTAATAACAGCTTTAAGAGCTTTCCCAGCCTCTTTTTCACAAGTGAAACTCATCCCATCTAATTCTATTTCAAAGCCTTTAGGATAGTTATTGACAGTGAATAAATCATCTTTTATTTCCCTAATTTTATTATTAAACTCTTTTATACGATTAGGATAGGTTTCAGTTAGATTTTGCTCCATAACAGCTTTTTCATTTTTCCAACGGCTCTCTACTAATTTTAATCGCTCAACTTCATTATCTAATGTCATTTTTTCCAGTAACAACGGATTACCAGTTGCTACAGCTTTCACCTCAGCAGCTGAAAGCACCGTTTCGTCCGTATCTTCACAAGAACGAGATACGTTTTTCCCCGTCATTACTTGAGAAATATATCGAAGCTTTTGCTCTTGAATTTGCCATAAGTAGCTATCAAATGTTCCCTTGGTAACATATCGGAATATGGCCACTTTATTATTACTATTTCCTTGACGAACAATCCTTCCATCCCGTTGTGTTAAATCAGCAGGTCGCCATGGACAGTCTATATGATGGCCAGCAATTAATTTATCTTGAACGTTAGTACCTGTACCAACTTTACTTGTACTTCCTATTAGGACTCTAACTTCACCTTTTCGTACTTTAGCAAATAATTTATCTCGCTGCGCATCTGTTTTTGCATCATGTATAAAAGCAATTTCTTCTCCTGGTACACCTTTTTTCATTAATTGGTTTTTAATTTCATCATAAACATTAAATTGATTTGATTTTGGTGTGCCACTATCACAGAAAATCATTTGTGTGGATTGATTTTCTGTGGTTCTATCCCAAATTTGGTATACATTGTAGACACATTTGTTTATCTTCGAATTTTCATCTGTCGGTGCATTTTCGTCAATTAATCGTGGATCAATAGCCATCAATTTTGCTTCGTGAGTTAGTTTTAGCATATTATCTTCTGATGGATCTACTTCACCACTTCTTATTTTTTCCGATCTCTCTACAAATTCATCCATCTTTTCTTGCTGGTAATCGGAACACTCAGAGACAACGATTTCCGCCTTTCCGTTTACTAGTTCGGGGACAGGTAAATTGAGCATCTCAGAAGTTTGAATATCCGCAACTAAGTTAAACATACTCATTAGCTCTGGAAGGTTGTGAAATTTTGAAAATCGAGATTTCATTCGATATCCAGACCCCTCTGGTGTCATTTCTAACGAAGAAACAACTTCCCCAAATGTTCCTGCCCAATTATCAAAAAATTCAAGCCCAGCTCTATTTAACGCCTCTGGCTGTAAAAACCTCTGCATAACAAATAATTCAGACATACTATTCGTAATAGGTGTTGCAGTAGCAAAAACCACACCTTTGCCCTGGTTTACTTCCTGAATGTACTCACACTTCATCTTCATGTCTGTAGCCCGTTGACTGGATGAAGTGCCAATTCCAGCAACGTTTTTTAGCTTCGTTACTGTATACAAGTTTTTGTATACATGTGCTTCATCCACAAATAGAAAATCGACACCTAAATTCTCAAAGTCTATAACTCTGTCTTTTTTGTCCTCGTTCATTAGTTTTTTCAACCTGTTTTCTAATGATTTTTGAAAAATCACCAGTTGCTTAACGCTCCAGTCTCTTCCATCCGATTTTTTGGCTTCGCTTATTTCATATGATAAAGTATTAATCTCTTTTCTTAAAATGTTTTCTTCTCTTTCTTTTGAGATAGGAATCTTTTCAAACTGACTATGACCAATTATAATTGCATCATAATCGCCCGTTGCTATTTTAGATACAAACCGTTGTCGATTTTGTTTTTCGAAATCCTTTTTGGTAGTTATTAATATATTTGCCCCAGGGTAAAAACGCATAAATTCCTTAGCCCATTGATCCACAGTATGATTCATAACAACAAACATAGGCTTTTTAACAGAACCAACCTGTTTCATTTTCATTGCTGCTGCTATCATAGTGGCCGTCTTTCCTGCACCTACTTCATGTGCCAACAAAGCCCTACCTGTGAACAAAATTCGTGCAGCTGCATCCTTTTGATGTGGGCGTAATTGCATCTCTTCATTCATATCTGGAAATGCGAGGTAATCTCCAGTATATGTGCGTGGTCTAATTGCATTATAATTTGTATTGTAAATAGTAAGTAAGTGTTTAGAGCGCTCAGAATCACTAAATAGCCAAGAACGAAATGATTCTTGTATTTCTTGCTGTTTGGAACGAACAATCATGGTTTCTTTAGGATTAATTACATATTTTTTTTGTTCATTACCATTACCATCAATGTACTTGACTGGATCTTTGACTGTTGATTCTTGAAGGTTAAGACAATCCTCAAAGATTTGATACGCATTTCTACGTTTCGTACCGTAAACGGAACTTGCTTTAACAGATTCGTATGTATTGTTTTTACCTTCTACTCTCCAAGTATTTGTATAGGGCGCATAAGTTAACTGAATACCATATCTACTGGTTCTTAAATAACCAGGGGTTTCCATTAACTCATGCATAAATTTTTCATAGTATTCCTTCGGAATCCAAGGAGATCCTATTCTAAAACTTATATCTCCAGGTAATAAAGGTGCTGGCAGCACATCTTCTAAAGCCCGTACATTTCTAGCAAACAAATCAGGATTACTTTTAGCGACCAACTTTGCATATTCTAGCTTATCACGAACATTACCTGTTAAATATTCATCACTGAGTTCCCATCCGTGATTCAAATCCCCATTATATTTTTTAGGATTAAGATATATTTTATCGCCTAATTCTGCAATAGTACTTTCTACGTCTTTAGTATAAATTTGAGACATATATGGCAGGTCTACTTTCATATGTCTGTTCAGTGACATTTGTAGAGCTTCCAAAGCTGTTTCAGCCTTTTTTTGAGTTTGTTGAGGTCTTATCGTAGCCTTATAAAAAATTTCTGCCTTTGTAAATGTCCCATCGTCTTGTTCTTTTTCAATAGATAATAATAGTGGCAGCTGTATATCTTCAAAAAAGGCTCTTTTATTAGGACGTTGATTAATAAAGCCATGATTTTTAACAAATAAATCATACTTATCATTTAAAACCTGTTGTAATTGCGACAATTCCTTTGGATTATAATTATCTGACTGAATATGAATAACGTCTTGTAACGCAGTTCTAATTGCACATAATCCTTTAATTCGTTCTGTTTCTTTTTTTCCAAGCTTTTGTGGGATTAGCATTTTATTTTCGCAATAGTATAATTCGTCATCTTTAACAACATACGTATAATTCTTTATATCTGAAGAAGCTTCTATTTCTTTATTTTCATTATCGATTCCTTTAGATTGAGTATTTATAATATCTGATGACACAGTAGGGATTGCACTAAACGTACCTTTTACATTTTGTATTGCTTTATCTAATTCAACTATTAAATCAGTATCTTCATGTGGCACACAAGTTGATTGTTTAACCCCATCATAAAAACCATCCATTATCATGTCACCAAGAACCATATCTGGATTGTTATAAAAGTAGTTATTAATCTCAATTTCTTGGTCATGTAATTCTGATGTGTCAACCCATGATGGTCTATGGTTTAAATCATTAACATCTAATAAGTCTTCCCTTTTCTTCAAAAATAGAATATCAGAAGTAACTTCAGTACCAGCCAACTTTTTAAATGCGTTATTGGGTAGTCTAATAGCTCCTAATAGTTCACTTCTTTCAGCAATATACTCTCTGGTTTTAGTACTCTTTTTATCTAAAGTTCCTTTAGATGTAATAAAAGCAACAATTCCCCCAGGTTTAACTACATCTAATGACTTAGCAATAAAGTAATCATGGATTAAAAACTTATGCTCATCATACCTTTTATCTGATATATGAATGTTGTTAAAAGGGATATTTCCCACAACCACATCAAATTGGTTATCATTAAATTTTGTGGTTTCAAAACCCTGCACTAATATATTCGCTTCAGGATACAATTGTTTTGCTATTCTTCCTGTAATACTATCCAATTCTACACCCGTAAGCGAAGAAGGTCTCAAATTATCTGGTAATACGGAAAAGAAGTTTCCTGTTCCCATTGCTGGATCAAGGATATTCCCTTTCTCAAATCCTAATTGTTTTAAGGTATCATACATTTTTGATATGATCTTCTGATCTGTATAATACGCAGTAATCGTACTTTCCATAGCCTCCCGATATTCTTTTTCTGTTAAAAGCACTTTTAACTCTGTATATTCATTTGACCACTTTTGATTATCAGGATTAAAAACATTAGCTAAACCTCCCCAGCCAATATACCTAGCTAACACTTTTTGTTGCTCTGGGGTGGCCAGCATATTTTCTTCTTCTAATTGCTTTAGTAAACGAATAGCAGCTACATTATTTTTATATTTAGCTTTGTCTCCATTTGTGTAAAGATTGTCAGAAGAATCGTACTGATAATTTTGAATTGGAGCTATTTCTTCGTCTGATTCCTGATTTTGATCTATCACTTTATTTGTTGTAGCGACATCATCTTTGTCTTGATTGTCTCCATTTAAATAAGCTTCAAATTCTATCTTTTCTTTTGCAGAGAAATATTTATCCTGATTAATTAATTGCTGTATCCGTTTGGCTACGTAATCCCACTTCAGTAGCTTAAAATAATCTAACTCAATACCTTTACTATCAAAAGAAACGCTTGTACGGTTAGGGCCACCCCAACCCCCAATGCCATATTCCTTCTTTAAGAACCTAACAGTTTCTTTACTAGTTGGCTTATTACTAAAGAATTCAGCAATGCGGAATTTACTATGAAAAACGTTCGGTCCTTTTTTTAATGTGTCATCAATTACTTTTTGTGTGATTTGCTTGTTTTCTTTATTATCTGTCTGTACCTTTATTTCTTCACCAACAGAATCCCAATCGTTAAATAACTCTAGTTGAACAGTATCCTCAGACGAATTCAAAAAGCCTATTTCTTTTGAAACAGGCTTTGGATCAACAACTTCTTTTTCTTCTATCTCTTTTGATAAATGAATTCTTTCAATACTATTTCTTCTGCTTGTGCTTTCAATTGGTTTTTGTGTGCCGTTATTTGATGAATGTTTTCCGTCTTTGGAGATGGATTCTTTTTCTCTAGTTGTTCCATCAAATTGATTATTTTTTCCTTCGCTTCCTGATCTACTTGATGCATCTTCTCCATTAGAGTTCCTTCCATTTGGAGCTGAGAAAATCGAATCGGATCGTTTTCTTGTAGATACATCATTGCTTGTTTCCCGAAACTCCCTAGGGGTTGATCGTGTTCCTTCTCGTTGCTGATTTGGATTTCGGGATATAGCTTCCCATCTTCTCCCATTTTGTACCTCGTAATCTTGTACATCGTGTCCATGTTTACCATTCCTCTCAAAGTTATACTCTTTTTTTAACTGAGCAATTTCTCTCAAAACAGTTTTCGTGCTTTTATTTATCCAATTACCTAATACGTTTATTTTATAAAGATCCTGTATATCTTTTACAAAGGAAAAGTCAAATTGTTTTTGTGTAAACCCACATTTTTGACGAACCATATATTGAGCGCTATCTAGTGCTAACTTATAAAACGCAGCCAATTTTTCATCTTTTTCAGTTCCGTTGTATTCTTTAAATGCATCTTCACAATGATCTTCAATAGTTAGGTATATTTTGTTGACGATTTCTTCGGTAAATAAATCTATTTTCCCTTCAATACTCATTGAATTAATATCTGGAAAAGAATCCATAATAAATTGCTTTTCTTCTTCATGAACTTCCCATGCTGGCTTTTGTAAAGGAACTCCAGTAGTCTGAGTTATATCAAATAGATAATCTATGACTTGGTTACCTTTTTCATATTTCGTAACCATTATAGCTTTAGAATTCGGGGTAACACTTCTTTTCACTTTACCCCAAATTTTTTCCGTTGCCAACATTGTAACATGCGGATTTTGTGCATAGACAAGAATGGCTTGGTCAAAAGGATATTTATGAATTCTTGCACTAAATGACAAGAAATCTTTCCACTTATCAGAGCCAGTCAATTGCTTTAACATTTCTATGTAAATCGATTGTAAGTTTCTCATGTTGTATTACACTTCCATTTCTTTTATTATATCAGCTCCAATAATCCTTACTATTCCTTACTTAAAGTATAATAAATTATTCTGTAATAGTAAAGTATTAATGGAGCTTTATTCTAAACTTGGATCAATATACTTTATCCTGAATTAGTTTGAGAAAGGACGATCATCATAAATTCCATAATAAAGAGATTCTAACGCAAAGGGAAATGTCTTTCCTTCTGTCCTTCCTTCTCGGGTTAAATATTTTAACGCTTTTTCCCATGTAATGTTTTTCATATCCTCATTATTAACGACAGGCTTCCATTCTTTTAATAATTTAAATTGGTACTTGTCTGTATCACCCTTTTTTATTGTTAATATTCCACCCTTAAAGACCAGTTTATCTTCATACAAATAACCTATATCAAACTTTCTATCGGTAGCTATTTCTTCGGCTTTTTCTTTTGTATTTGTATCAGCAATTGAATTAATTAATATTTCCATTTCAAGATCACCATCATGCAAACCAACTGTAGTAAAATACCTTCTCATAATATTATTTATCTCCCCTCAATAAATAACTAGTATACTTTTTATACAGAACGTCAAATTCATGAAATACTTGGTATAATTCATCTTTTGTATATTTTTCTTTTGGAATCATTAAAAGCATTTTTGATTCATTTATAGTATCAATAGTATGAGGTTCAAGTAATTTAACTCTAAAATATACCTCCCCTGTTGGTTTTATATTTAGAAAAATACCTTCTTTTTTATGTTGAAAAAACAGCATAAAATTATAATTTGTATTAGAATGATACTTCAATTGAAAACCATTTGAATGCGAGTTATTTAATATAATACTATTTGCAGTTTTTGATATTATTTTTTTTGTTAATTCCTTTTTAAACTCTTTTCTTGTTAAAACCATTATCATCATCCATTTCATTAAATTTAAATAGGGATTGACAATTAGCCAATCCCCCTGTATATTGTTTTATTTACTTATGGTGATAACCTATATGATATGTCTTTATTTACTAATCATCTCTTTCCTTTAAAAAGTCACTTGCATGTTTTTCAGGTTTTATCTCGCAAATAAAATCTTGTAGGTCAAAACGGTCTAGTAATTTTACACCACAAGCTGAACCTAATATCTTTGCCTGTTTTGTATAAAATGAATTGGTAATAACCCAAGCTTCGTCTGCTTTATAATAGGCTTTTGCAGCATACACTTCCCTAATTGCATCTAAACTCACACGATGCTTATAACCATATCTTTTTGCTTGTATAACCACTTTGTTTTTTCCTTTTAAAACAATGTCAGCTCCATAATCTCCTGATTTTTTTGTTACTACAGGCCGATACCCTAACTTCTTAAATAATACCTTTAAATATTCTTCAAATTGAAATCCATTCATTCTGTCTATATCTTTAATACCCGACCTTGCCATCTTTCTTTGTTGAAAAATCTTATATATCCAAGGAATACTTTTAACGATAATAAGTATTAAAAAACAGAATATTATATACACGTCATATCGTTGAAACAAACCTATTAAATAAACAACAGACTCGTTTGCTTTCACCATTTTCACCTACTTTTTTAAAAATTACTTCACCCTATTTTTTGTCATTCTTTCAAATAGATTATTAAATTTCTTTTCATATTTTGACATGATTACCATTACTAATAGCGCAGTACTAAAGAGTGAAAGATAAAATAAGGTGAATTGTAAGCCAGCTAAATAACTTGTTTTGAAAGCATTTATGGTATTGGTAATAGGAAATAATAAAATCACACCACTCCCCAATGATATATTGACAATACGCCATAATTTTTTCTCAGAAGAATTTACTATCAAATAAAAAAGTGAACCAAGAGCAAGCGCAAAAAGAATGAAAGCAATAATACTTTTAAATATTAACATCAACAGGACACTCCTCTTGTATTGTTTAAGTCCTAAGTATAGAACCATTCTTTCCTAATCTTAGAGAGGATTGGCAATAAGCCAATCCTCAAAACCATGTTCCAAAATATCATCAATTTCTAGCCACCCAGAATACGCATTAGCTTCTTGTAACTTTCCCTTATTGCTTAATCTATATAGAACCCAACCGTAACCTCTAACTTTCCTATAGCTATAGTACCCCTGTTTCATATATTCACGAGCATCTTGCCAATTAACCTGAATTGGTTTATTACTTTCGTTAACTAGTATGGGATACTTAAATTTTTTAAAAATGCCTAGTCGCTTAATGAATTTAAATTTATTTTTATCTATCCATTCCAATATCTTACCTCCTCTTAATATTACTTCTTATCAGCAAAAACAACCCAGCCTTTTTCTTTATCAAATACAACATCTTTTTTGTATGCCTTGCCAGCTTTGCTCTTTAATCTTACATTTATTTTTTTACCATTAAGTAGCTTTTGAGCTTCATTTTTAGTGATTTTATTTTTCCCCAGCTTTTCTAGACCATTTTTCCATAAACTTGTCATACAACCGTCTTTATAGCCAGAACAATAATACGCCTTTGAGTTCTCGTACATATTATTTCCGCAGTTCGGGCAAGGAGCTATTATTTCTTTAGTTGGGGTAGTCACTTTTTTAATATGTTTTCTCATCTCTATGCTTGTACGTTGAATTAATCCTTTCAGCTCTTCATAGAAAGATTGTTCATCTAAATCTCCATTTTCAATTTCAGCCAGCATAGATTCAAAAAAGGCAGTCAATTTCACACTATAAAGGGCAAAATCTTCAGGCATCATTCCAATTATTTCTTTTCCCAAAGTGGTCGATTGAAGATTGTTTGATTTTTTTTCCACAAATCCTCTATTTATTAAAGTTTCAATTATATCAGCTCTAGTGGCCACTGTACCTATACCCGAAACAGATTTAAGCAATTTTTTCTCATCTTCATCAACTGCATATTTACCAGCGTTCTCCATATCACTAAGCAATGTAGCCTCTGTGTAACGCTTAGGAGGTTTTGTTTCTTTTTCAAAAATTTCATAGTCACCAATATCACCTAATATACATGCTTCTAATGTTCCTTTTTCTATTGAACCTTCAAATAATTCTCGCCATCCTAATTCAATAAGAAACGTTTCTTTTGCTTTAAATGTATATTGGCCGTCATTGAAAGTGGCTATCACTTCTTTTTTAACTGCTGGAGGATAGAAAGCAGCAACAAACCTATTAAAAATTTCATTATATAATGCTTCTTGATCTTTCATTAGATTTGAAGCCATTTTGTTAGTTATTATAATTGCTTCATGATCAGTAACTTTACTAGAATCAATAAAAGAAGACTCTATTATATATCCATTACTTATAATTTTGCTTACCCAAATATTATCCTTATGGGCTTTTAAAAGACCTGGTAATTCAGAATCATTCGCTAGATATTGTGAATTCGTTCTTGGATAT
Organism: Virgibacillus sp.; assembly: GCF_013393565.1. Taxonomy (NCBI): domain Bacteria; kingdom Bacillati; phylum Bacillota; class Bacilli; order Caryophanales; family Bacillaceae; genus Virgibacillus; species Virgibacillus sp. The sequence goes on along the minus strand of NZ_JABXHF010000010.1, from coordinate 10,262 downwards.
GTTACAAGCTGTTTTTCATAAAGACTTTGTGTTACTTCTAAGGTTTTGCTGGCACTCCATTTATACTTTGTATTCATATGTCGCTGTAAAGTAGTTAAATCAAATAGTTTCTTAGGTTTTTCCTTCTTTTCCTTGGAGAAAACTTGGTAATTACTTCTTTCACCTAACTGGTTTAAAACTATGTCAGCATCTTCTTTTGTCATGAATTCATCTTTTTCCGTTTCCAATTCAAAATTGTGGCCACTTTTACTAGTAGCAACCAAAACTACTTATCTAATGGAATATTCTGAAAATTATATATGCTAGTTATTAAATAGCTTATTGGGTATGTAGGGTGAAATTAAAATGAAGATCAATCAGTTGGAGGAAAATTTGTGAAAGAAGCTAGTGAAAGTCAACATAGGAATGTTATAATATATCCAAGTGCATAAGGCTTGTTCGTGGGTGGTGGCTCATTCCCGTTTTGATGGGGGGTGAAGCCTATGTCAGTTTTCGAAAGTTTGGTCTTAATGATCTCTTTCGCTTCACTGATCGTTGCTATTTTGTCACAAAAAAAGTAACCACCCGAAGCCTGGCAAGCATTAGGTGATTACTTTTTATCTTATGCGAGCTGCCCCCTTGAAGGGCTATTGCACTAAACCGTTTGGCGCTGCTACGTCAAACGGTTTTTTTATTGTATGTCTTTCTACATATAGTATACCCGATTTTCAAGAAAATGAAAACAGGTTTGTCATTTTGCATTAAAACAACACTTGTTGCAATAATTCGTTTTGTCTCAATGTCTTTTAAAGGATATAAAGGATGCTTGTAGAAGTAATATTCAATTGGAAATTAAAATAAATACACAATGTTGTTGACTAATAACATAAAAACAGTTGACTTTCCCTCAATTTATGAGATAATAGGATTATAAGTTCACAACGTTGTGAACCAAAATGAATGGAGTGGTACATGATGGAAATAAAAAGGTTAAATGCTGATTTTGGTAATTCAACAAATAATTTTTTAATTGATAGTTATTATTTTGAAATTCCTACTTGTGTGGCAGAGATTAGTAAGGAGCAGGCAGAAGGAGTCTTCACAAATAGTGTTGAGGATGTAGATGATCTGTTAGATCGTTTACTCATATCAACTGTATTGAATGATGAAGAACATTACTATATGGTTGGTAAACTGGCGGAAAATAATCCGTATGCTAACACCCATGTAGGGAAAATGCACGATAAGATAGAAAGCAATATACCTTATGCTGTTTTCCTTGCTGCGATGGCCTATTTTCATAAGCTAAAGGGAGAAAAGGAAATTGCCGAAATTAAAGTTGACAGCATGAAAATGATGTTGCCTATATGGTTATTGAAAAAGGAAGATAAGTTTTCTATTGGGCAATCTAAAATGCAAAACCGTTTTATGGGAGAACATAATGTAAAACTTTTAACTGCAGGCATGGAAACGGAATTGACAATTAATGTAGAACGTTCAAAATGCTACATCGAAAGTGAAGTTGGTAGATGGGCTTTAAAATATAAAATGGCTAATGACCAGGAAAAAGAAGTAACAGCTATTGAAAAGCGTTTGGAATCTAAAATGTTTGATAACCATAATACAGTATTAGTGGATATTGGCGGTGGTTCTGCTGATGCGGTGCTTTTAGCCAAGAGTCTTAATACTCCCGTATCCAAAGATTCATTTCAAGTTATTCAAATTGTTCCGTTTTTAGGTAGACTGGAGAGTTTATGGAAAGAAAAGCTGCTAGAACATTTTACGGATCTGCGTAGTTTAGAAAAATTCATTGTGGCCAATTATAAAAACCAAAAATATGTACTAAAAAACCAGAATACGGGGGAAAAGTTTGATTTAACAGAACCCATCGTGGAAATGCTAAGAGAGTATTCAAAATTACTTGTTTATAAGGTGATGGAAGCTTTTAATAATAAAACAAAAGATGCATTAAAGTTTGTATATTTTGGAGGGGAAGCTCCAATTTTATCTCCATACATTAAAGAAGCTGTTGAGCAAATGACAAATGAGGAAATAATGGAAAATAACCATTACTTCTTATCTGGGTTAATTGATGGTGACGAGTCGGAAATATTTAAACCGACCGCAAGAACGATAAATTTATCGGCTCTTGAGATTCTAAGCTTAAATGAATTAAAACAAGGATAGTAGGGTAGGTTATGGTGCAAAATAAAGAGAAGAAAAGATTAACGTTAACCGGAAACAAGATGCCTGAAGAAATTTACAAAAAGCTAGAAGAGTTAGGATCTACAAGAAGGCTCACACCGTACATTGTGAGCCTTGTTGAAAAAGAACAACAAACAAATCAACTAATCGAAAGCTTAAGCTCCGTTGCAGTAAGAATGGAAGGCATTGAGCACAAGGTTGATTATATATATGAGACAATATCTTCTGGTAATATAAGTACTTATAAGGGACATTCATCAGAAGAAGAGCCAGAAGAAATCGTTCAAGGTGACATTGATGTATCCGATAAAATAATTGGTGGCATTGAGGAAGAAATTGAGGATATAGATTTTTAAGAGAGGGGATTTTGTATGAATGAAAACAGAATGAAAAAAAGCTTGCTATATGCAAAGAAAACTTTAGAAATTGAAAACCTAAAGGTAAGTGAAGAACAGACTAATTTAGTCAAACAAAGATTAAAAGGTGAAATTTCTCACGATCAATTTCTTAAAAAGGCTTTGAAGTTAGCAAATGGATAAATATAATACGCAATCAAAGTACTGTTATGAAGGTACAGACATTTTAATAAATAAATTTGATCTTAAAGATAGAAAGGCATTAGAAAACCTAGAAACAACACTGACTTATGAGAGATTAACAATGCTTTATGATAAACCAATACATGGAGCATTTGGTTTAAAACATTTGCAAAAAATTCATAAGTTCATTTTCCAAGATATATATCCATTTGCTGGCGATTTACGAGATGAACAAATCCAAAAAGGGAATACACCTTTTGCTCATCCAATGTTTCTTTCTAACTATGCCAGTGATATATTTCGGCAGTTAAAAAGTGATAAACATTTAAAAGGATTAGAATATCATGGATTTGTGGATAAGATGTCATATTATTTCGCAGAAGTAAATATGCTTCATCCTTTCCGAGAGGGAAATGGACGAACACAGAGAGAGTTTTTCAGAGTTTTAGCATTAAAAAATGGATATGAACTTGATTGGTCTAATGTAGATTCAGAATCCATGATAAAAGCATCTATTCAGTCTGTTAAAGACTCAAATTCCTTTAATGAAATATTTGATAATGCAATTGTTAATAAACAACCAGATCAAACTTTAATTAATGAATACAAGTCTTTAAAAATAAAAGATAATGAATTAGAGATTTAAAGAGTCCAAATTAAATTACACCAGTCAATGAATAAAATACTTAGTTAGTTGCAAGGAAAGGAGGAGTAAAATGCTAATTTCTCAAATTATATTTATTTTAGCATTTATTTTTATCATAATAGCTATATTCCGATTTATGTCTTCTGATTCTTTTTCAGAGTCTTCTTTCTCCATAAAAATTGATATGGGGATTGCGATAATAGGAGTAATATTATTATTAGCTGGTTTCGGAATAGAAATGTATGAAGACCAAGATGGTAAATTAAAATTAGAGCAAGATGTGGCTATAATGCTAGATGCGCAACCTTCAGAGGTCATCATAGAGAATAGTGAAGATGGATTATTTAGCAAATCAAAAAACACTAGAAAGGTCTTTTTTGATGGAAAGACATATATTTTAGAAGTAGATGGTTATAACGCAAAAAAAATCACACAAGTCAATGAATAAGAGCCTCGTCATGAGACTCTTATTTTTTATGTTTATCTAACTTATTAGATTTTACAAAATTAGAGAACTGAGAGAATACCTCTTCCACATCAGATATGTCCAACTTGTAAAGATCAAAATACTTTTCGGCCAATGCTCCAATTTGGATTAATCTATGTGTTCGCTTCTTCCTTTTATCATACTTAAGTGAACGAGCAATTATCTTTTTTTGCATCTCTAACTTTGAAATTTTATTATCAATTTTTTTAATATCAGACTTCATGCTTCACTTCTTCCAATTTTTCTGATTTAGTACTGTCCATATACAATTCTTTTAGTTGATCAATTAGAATATTAATATCGTGTATATGTTCATACTGTAGGTCAAATGTTTTTATAAATTTTTTCCCAACTGAGTTTTCTAGTTTTCTCAATTCTTTCTTTTTTTTCTCTTGTAATACTTTAATTTGTTCTTCAATGGTTAACATTTTTGCTTGATTGCTTCCAAAACTCATATGATCATTCCTCTCTCTTATTTATGTAATGGATTTTGAACCATCTATATTGATTAGAATTCTACCATATTAAAAATATACAATCAATGTAGCGCTGTTATATAGACGTGCAAACCAAATACATTGATAAGTAATATAAGTTGCTATAATGACGATACAGTGCTAAAATTATCCATAACGAAGTGAACAATGGCGCACTTATACACTCTACCCAAGTGTCGTGCTAAATCCTTTCAACTATGCGTTTCAAGGATTCCGTCAGGCGTGTTTGTTAAAATTCGCTTCGCTCATGTATATATGGAATGGAGATTATTCTTATATGGCTATTTATCATTTTAGTGGACAAGTGATGAGCAGAATATCAAAAAAAACAGGAAAACCTAAAAGTCCGTTAGCATGTGCTGCTTATCGTTCAGGTGAAAAATTAGTTGACGAGATGGATAATCAATCATTCTACTACAAACGTGAAGTGGAACCAGTAACGCATATTCTAATTCCCTCCAATGCTCCTAAATGGGCTTTGAATCGAGAAAGACTATGGAATGAAGTAAATAAAATCGAAAAAAATTACAATGCGCAATTTGCAAGAGAATTTAATGTTGCTCTTCCAGTTGAATTGACGAAAGAACAACAAGAGAAATTAACATTAGAATTTTGCCAAGAAGCTTTTGTGAATAGAGGAATGGTTGCAGATATTGCCATACATAGAGATGACAAAGAAAACCCACATTTCCATGTTATGCTCACTGTTAGACCATTTGAAGAAGATGGAACATGGGGGGTTAAAGCGAAAAGAGAATACAAGTTTGATGAACAAGGAAATCATATTTTAGACAAAAATGGTAAGAAAGCTTTCTATAAAGTTGAAACTACTGATTGGAACAAAAGAGAAACATTTAATTTCTGGAGGAAGTTATGGGCAGATAAAACGAATTTATATTTAAAGGAAAATGGCATTAGTGAAAACATTTCTCACTTATCGCATGAAGATAGAGGAGTTGAAGAACTTCCAACTATTCACGAGGGATATGTAGCTCGAAAATTGGTCAAAAGTGGTATGGAATCAGATCGAGTAAATCATAATAAAGAAGTTAAAAAACATAACGCTATTGTTAAAGATATTCAGAAATATAAGAAGAAAAAAGAACAGATCATATATCAAAATAAATTTTCTAGAAAGTTTTCTCCCATGGAGAAAAAGCACTTAAGTGATATAGCTAAACATTTAAAAATGTTTGTTAACTACAAAAACATAAATGAAAGAAAACAGCAATTAAACAAATGGAAAAAGTCTATTCAATTTAGCAAAGATAGTGAAACTAAATTGAAGCAATTAAACCGTATTGATAATGAGACAGAATTAATAAATCAAGCAGAAGAAATACTTAGTAAAGAAAGTGAACGATTTATTAGAGAATATTATCCAGAACGGGATATTAATTCACTATTGGAAGAAGAAAAAAGCGCAATTGTTGAGGAAACATTAAAAGAAGGAAGATTATTAAGCAAAGAGAAAATTGAAATGCTTACTAAAGAAGTTTATGCAGATAAGATTGAGTCTGAAATCACCAATATCATAAAGAATCGTTTTGCATTTGTTATGTCTCTTGATGAAAAGATGTTGCAACTGGATAAGCGTAGAAGAGAGATTGAAAAAGAAACAAAACTTCATAACAATCCTGGAAGTTTTGAAGAAAAACTATTACATGCAGCTAAAAAACACCCTAAGAAAATTTATGAACTAAAGCACCTTGTTGGGGGAATTAATGAACTTTATAAAGCTAAAGATTTAATTGAAGAACTTTACGATCTTGAACTAAATAAAATATATTCAAATAAGAACTATAAGCATTTCAGTTTAGAGCAAAAAGAAACGTTAGTTGTTGGCTATGAGTATTATAAGCAACCTATTAACTTAGATGATAATCATTCTTTAAGGAGATATACAAATTTAGAACAAGAAGATATTATTCAACGCTATATGCAGTGCAAAGAAAGTGGTAATTGGTATGAATTCAAAAAACTCTACCCTGACTTTCAAACAGATAATCCAAGGTATTTATTATTCTTTAAAGATGAGTGCTTAAAGAATTCTAATCTATCCCATATAGCAACTAAAAAGTTAAAAGAAATTGATCCTGAAAAAGTATCTACAATTGAATTTAATAAAACCGATACTATTAAAAAAATAAATTCTATAATGAATGATCATTTAGATGAAAACACAACGAATCTTTCTTCTGGACTACCAGCTGTCCCAAGCTATGTAATTGATCGTTTCTTAAGTAGTATGATGCAAACCAGGGAACAGTCCACTAAGGCTCAATTTGAAGAAGATTTAAAGAGAAAACGCTACAAGAAGAAAAAGAAACATCGTGGTCATTCCCTATAATAAAAAAGGTGGAATAAAAATGACTGGAAGAATGTTTTTTAAAAGTAATCCAGAGGCGAGGATGGTTATTGAAGGAATACAGGAGTCCATGTCCAATGCAGAATCTTATAAACGTTATTTGAATTTTGTTAGTGTTTTTTCCAAGGATTCTCTTGAAAATCAGATACTTATATATAAGCAAAAACCAAATGCATCTCTTGTAGCTAGTATGGAGGAATGGAACAAGCTTGGAAGAAAAGTAAATATAGGCGCAAAAGCTATAAAAATGATAGACCCCGAACGACGATACAAAGTAAATGTATTTGATGTAAAAGATACGAATGGTGTCTTTCAACCTAAAAATTCTGTAGTCCCTAAAAATGTAACGGAAAGAGAATTTGCTGACAAAATCTTTCAACCTTTATTAAAGCAATTAAAAAAAGATTTACCGATTCAACTAGATACAAACTATAAAAAAGATAGTAATGGTCATTATTCTGAGTTGGAGCATAAAATAGTGCTTAATGCCAATGCCAATAAGGATGTAATCTGCAAAACGCTTATTCAAGAATATGCCCGTTCTATCTTTCATAGTGATACAGGGAAGTATCATGATCTGGAAATAGAAACAAAAAAAATACAATCAGAAAGCACAGCTTACTTAGTTGCTAAAAGCTTAGGGATGGACACAAGCGAATATTCCTTTCCCAATTTTAAAGAATGGTCTAAAGGGAAAAGTAGTAAGATTTTAATGGCTTATCAAGAAGCTATACAAAAAGAGAGTGCTGCTATTGTTAAAAAGGTAAAAGACGTTATATTAGATCATAATATCTCTTTTGATGTTCCAGTTATTTTGGATAGGAATAAGTTGGCCATAAAATCAGGAGAAAAAGATATAGCACTTATCAAGTACGGCAGTAATTATACAATTGCTGTTGGTGAAGTGAGAGAAATAGATTTATATAGCTTAGATCGTGTTAAAGCTTTAGGTTACAATTTTACTAACCAGAAAGATGCAGAGAATGCTTTTGAATTAGTTAAAGGACATATACCTTTATCTAAGGTTACTCAATTAGACACCTTGAAAGGAAACACGCACATTTATCAACGATCACTTGTAGATCCTAAGAGTAAATTAACAAAATCTATGTACTTGGTAGGAATAGCTAGTATGACTAATGTCAAGGCTATTACTATTCCATCTCCAAATTTAACTGCTGCTGAAAAAGTTCTCAATAATTTAATTGATGATAGGAAATTAGAAGTTAAAACCCTCAACGAGCATGAGAAAATGGAAAAAGATTTAGCTAACAGGGATTTGGACTCTGATGGCCTAACAGATTTACAAGAATTAAGAATGGGAACAAACCCAGTTGACCCTGATACGGACGGAGATGGCATTCCCGACAATATTGATCGAAACCCTAGAGTTAGTGATACAGATAGAGGAATTGAATTAGAATTAGGCTTGTAAATATGGTTATAGGGTGGTGTAACACATGGGAAAAAACAAAAATTACATTTTAACTGATGAGTACTTACAAGGTGTCTTAGTGAGGTGAGTTCATCATTCATCTTCAATAGAGGGGAACAACAAAAACCAAGTAGAAAAATTCGCTAATAAAACAGCTTTGAACACAAGTCATTACTGTGTTCAAAGCTATTAAATTTCACTCGTTTAATTTGGAATCATGCTTGACTACTATTGATATAGGATTTTTGGGCTTATTAATAATCACAAGTTTTTTCTTTGCATTCCTCTTTTCTCTCTGGGAAGTTTTCTTTCTCTGCTAAACTTCTCACAATAAAACTCTCTGGATCAATGCTGACAGAAAATTCAGCCACACCATTTATGGAACCTCGAATCATTAATCCACCCATTGGATCGCTTGTATCATTGCTGAATTCAACTTCATTTACGTTTTCATAATTATTTCGTAAATAGCTTTCAACTGTTTCTTTTGCTTTGTCAATTGTTTTTTTATCATAATTTGAATTAGGCGAGTTCACAGAGCATCCTCCTAATAGTATAATTAATGTGGTGAAAACCAATACTTTTTTCAAGCTAACCACCTCTTATTTATTTTGAAGGAGCGTATTCTATGTTAAAAGTAAGCGATGTTGAAGTAGCAGAGATTTCTCGTCAGAGTTACGAAGATGGTTTCAAAAAAATCCCAGTTGAATTTGGACAAAAAACGATTTTTTGGGAAAACACAGAAACTATTCAACATAAAGAAACTGGATTGGACGGTTATGTACTAAAAAATCCTAATTCAAATAATATCGTTATCAGTTTCCGAGGAACAGAACCAGGTTCTCTTAAAGATTATGAAGAAGATCTCTACGGAATTATTCTTGGTGATTCCGATTATACCAAAAAAGAATATGGAAAAACACCTTATTTAGGAACACCTTCTCAAGACGCTGCTTTAACATCTGGGAAGGCGAAACTCAACTCCAAAGATAAAACCATCACGTATACGAATAAAAATCAATTTACGGAAGCTACCCCCATTGTTGAAAAATATGTAAAGAAATATGGAGCAAACAATATCGTTTTTACTGGACACTCTCTTGGAGGAGGTCTTGCGCAGTATTTTGCTGTCAAACATGACTCAAACGCTGTTACGTTTGCTTCAGCTGACGTGTTTGATCTGTTATCTAAAGAAGATCAAGAACGGGCTGTAAATGGAGAATTTAAAGATAATATTATTTCTTACACCTACCCCGATGACATCATTGGAACGTTTTATAACCAGTCCGTTGGATCTGTATACTATGTTGGCGATCCAGCAGAGAACAACGGAAAAACACTTGAAACGCATCGTATTGAAAACTACGTAAGTGAGGATATGTATAATGAAGAAGGCTATTTACTTCCTCACTTATTATACGGTGAAAAAATTAAAGGGCAGTTACAATCCTCTCCATTGGAGTTGAAAAATAGTGGCGTTCACGACTTTCATATCCGTATTCAAACAGAACTAATGCATCAATTGGCCATGGAAATGGAGGAAAGTGAAGAGTTAATTGCAGCCACAAGAACTGCACTAATTCGATTACTGGACGATCATCTAGATTCAATGAATCAATTAAGAAATACATATAGAAACATGATTGGTTCAGGAAAATACGATAAATTAAATACCTCTCATGTGGATGAAATATTTCGTGAATTAACAAATGGTGGAACAGATGGAATTCCTTCTTTAATCAATATAGATGATTTTGAACACCTTTTGGAAAAGCTTCGAAAGAATCAAAATGATACGGGAGAAATAGCCTTCCATATGGTTAAAATGAGTGAAAATTTTAAACAAATAGATCAAATACTTGCTCAATGGCTGCAGATACGATAATAAGGGATGGTGAAACAATGAGTAGTGGAAATGATTGGTGGAAAGATTACCTGGAAACTAATGCACAGAAAAAAGCGTTAGAGAAGCAAATTAAACAGGACTTAGAAGAAAATGTGGATATTACAAAGTTGCGATTAGAGCATAGTTACGCTGTTTTGTCACTTTTACAAAAACATCAGGTTATTTTGAGCAAAATCAACCAATATTTTGACGGAAAAGCA
>NZ_JABXHF010000009.1:0-58815 GCF_013393565.1 Virgibacillus sp. | reverse complement strand
GCGTTCGTCCTGAGCCAAGATCAAACTCTCCATAAAAGTTTGTGATGATGAACACCGTTCTTCATCATTCTTAGCTTCTTCTGAGATTTCTCTCAGTTTATTTCTTAAGAAAAACAGGGTTTGTTTTTCCTTGACATACTGGTTGTTTTGTTCAGTTTTCAAAGAGCAATTTTTTATCTGTCGTTTTTTGCGACAAGATATAATTTATCATGTTTTCAAGTAGTTGTCAACATTTTTTTCGAAAATATTTTTTTCGTTTTTCTCTGTTGATTTGTCGTTTAATGACAACAGAATTTACTATAGCATATATATTTTAAAATAGCAATAGGAAAAACTAATTTTTTGTTTTTACATATACAAACTCCCCCTAATTCTTACACAGAGTACCATTCTCATACCTCATACAGTGCCTTACTCGTCCATACATTTATAATATAATGAGAATCTCTTCTCTTCATTTACTGCCGATTAGAGACCCTCTATTGATTTAGAAGTGCCTATTTAAATCATACATGCTCTAGCAGAAAAGGAAGCTACTCTATTTAGCGCTTATTAATTATTTAAAGTTTTTTTTGGCATGTATTTCAAACACTCTTTTTCATTAGCTACTCTGCGAAATAACTGAAACAACATTTGGTATCTTTCACGCATAGAATCTTTTACTATTTTATCTATTCGAGAATCCTCTAAATCCATTAATAGCTCTTCCAACTCTCGTCTGATTAAATATTCCAGTTCCCTTTGCTCTATGTTATTAATTAGTAATCCTAACATGTTTGCACCGCCTTCATCGTTATTATAATTCTAGTTGTTTTCTGTTTTTCAGTCTTTCCTACTCCTTTAAAATCATACAAACAGGTATATAAAATTATTCGCAGATCATCCCGAATTATGTCGGTTTTTAATCATTATTTTACTAATTTTTATTAACAGAGATGCTGATTTGAAAGATACATGTTGGATAATCCTGATGGCTAGAAGCTTTAAATGCCCTATTTCATAAGAGACTTAAGTGAATGAAAAGCCTCCCACTTGTTAAAGACTCACTTATTAACTAGGTTAATTCAACAATAAAGCTGATTGGCTACACAAGTTTTGATTCTCAATTATTGTAAACCTTATTACAACTTTATGATGTACTTAGAACTAACTAGTCTCTATCAAGGAATGTTATAGCGTTCCTTTAACAAAAGTTTTCACGCAAGTATCTATTTATTCTATTTTATAAATAAAAATCATGCCTAAAATTAGTTAGCATATCTTACGAATCTACAACCAAGTTAAAATAAATCTCATTTAGTGGAGCTGCTTCTACAACAAACGCATTGAGGTATTTTTTATTAAAGGCCGTGGCTAATCGCCAAGTCTTTATGAATTTTTCTCTCGTAATATTATAGGCTCTTTCATTTCTATACTATTGCATAGTTGAAATAAATTAGTTCTTAAATCTCGTATGACTACATACCTTTTAGTAATGTTCTTTTATAACATATAACCTGCATCGTTCTTTTCATTTTACGCGGACAAGCCATGATACAGATTCGTTCACCTGTTTACTTACTTGTAATGCCAAATGGCTTATCGTCGATTTTCATCATAGCCAAGCACGGATATACACCACATGTATGAGGAATTGGAACATTCCTTATTTATGGGAAGCAAAAGTGGAAATAAACAATAAATGGACTAGGCGTGTTATTTCACGCTTCTGAAAAACAAAATGTTAAGAGGGAGGAAAGATTGTGGAACATTTTTATGTATGGCGTTTCAATAAGTGGAAACGGTGGTTAACTGTAGCTGTTGTTGCTCTATTTACAGCAACATTTTTATGGTTAGAGTGGAACGGGGAATTTACGGTTTTCTCCAACAAGGAACCATCAGCTATGTCAAAAGGAAACGCAAACGAAAATAATATTGCCCTAACTTTTAATATTAGCTGGGGAGAAGAACGCGTTCATGACATTCTAAAAGAACTAAAAGAAGAAGGTGTACAAGCAACTTTTTTTATAAGTGGAGAGTGGGCAGAAAGACATCCGGCTATTGTTGAAAAAATCACGGAAAACAAACATGAATTAGGAATGCTTGGTTATCGCTATAAAAGTTATTTGGATAGAGAATTGGACACGGTAAAAAAAGATTTGCGAAAAGCCCAAGAAGTTTTTGGTAAATTAGGGTATGAAGATTTGCGTTTATTACGACCCCCTAACGGTCATTTTAATAAAGAAATTATTGAAACAGCTGAGAATATGGGATATAACGTCATTCACTGGAACGTGAATCCAAACGATTGGAAAAATCCTGGCTCAGATACAATTGTAGATAATGTCATGAAGCAAACCACGAATGGAGATATTGTTTTACTACATGCTTCTGATTCGGTCAAACATACAGCGAAAGCGCTGGAAACGATTCTACCTGGCTTGAAAAACAAAGGGTTTTCGTTTGTTTCTATGACTGAACTAATAAATCAAGCACACGCTAGCACTGAATTCGTTGACTAATTACTAATTCGAGAATTTGGACTAGCATTCTAGCTATTTTTATTAGAAATAACTTGCTATCGCCAAAGTCTTTATGACGATAGAGCGCCGTCGTTTTTCTTATACTATACTATGAAACCCTAAAAATTTAATATCTTCCTAATAGTGTAAACAAAATAAAAATGCGTCGACAAAATGATCGACGCATTTTTATTTTGTTTCACTGTTTTTTTCACAAGTAGACACCTACAACACGAATATTACGAAATTACATTCTGGCTTTTATCTCCACCAAAGTGCATTTATGCCTTCTTTTTTTTCGTAGTTGTTTTAGATACATCCTGCTTTTGAGACTTACTCGGATTAATGCGATGAAGTACCAGCAATTGATATGTGTTACAAGCTAACAACGGAATGATCATTAACCAAGCATAATCCGTACCTTCCGTCCGCAATCCTGGCACCCATTCGACCGTTGTTATCACTACCATTAGAAATAAAGCAGGAATAAATGCTTGCTTATTCGTTTCCTTTGCTTTAATCGTCGCAACAATCCACCCATAGGCTAATATAGCTAAAGCCATAAGAATATACCAATAGATAGCCACCTCACCTTTTGTAGCTTGATATGGAAAATAAATCAGATCAAACAATACAAATGCAATGAGAAGTACTTGTACGGTTGGCCAAAAAGAACGAAATAGTCCTAGCCCAAAGCGATTAATAAACAAGTATGCAAAAAAACCAGTCTGACTGACTACACTAAACACAAGACCTAACCCTATAAAAAAGATAAGTAGCCCTAATAACTCCATCCAATTCATTGGATTAAGAATAGCTGCGTAGTCCTCTGCTTTTACAAAAAAGCTTGTAATAAGCCCTGCTAAACCGCCTATTAGCAATGTTTTAAAAAAGAAATTGACTAATTTTCTCGTGTTCAACGTTCCATCCCCCTATATATGTAACGTTTCTGTCTATATTTTTCACCGTCACGGAAAGTTTTTATAAATAAACATCCTCTCTCCTTATGAAGAACGAAGCACTTTATCTACAACAAAACCTTCCTCCCGTATTCTACCATGAAGTAACCGTTTTTTCCTTACGAAACGAATATTTTTCATGTTATTCACACACATTAAAACAGAGAAGAAAGGAGGGTTTCCAATTGAAGACGAATCGATTCAAAATCCTTGGCATCGTTGCCATTGTTTCTTTCATAGTTATTAGTGGCTGTACCGATGGAAATACCTCGGACAAAGAAGGAGATTATGATACAACAAAGAAAATGGTTGTTGATATATTACAAACGGAAGAGGGTAAAAAGGCAATTCGTGAATTAATGACCGATGAAAAGTTGAAACAGGAACTAGTTCTGGACTCTGACGTTGTTAAAAAATCAATTAACGAGGCACTCGTATCAGAAAAAGGAAAACAGATGTGGACGATCTTATTTCAAGATACCGACTTTGTAAAAGAATATACAAAATCAATGCAAGAAGAACATATGAAGCTTATGAAGCGGCTAATGAATGATGCAGATTACCAAAAACAGATGCTTGAATTATTACAAAACCCAGAAATGACAGATCAAATGCTTCAAGTAGTAAAAAGCCAACAATTTCGAGAGCATCTTGAAGAAACGATTCAACAAACGCTAGAAACACCACTTTTCCAAGAAAAAATGCAAGAGACATTATTAAAAGCAGCTGAGAAGCAAGGAAAGCAACCAAAGGAAGAGGGTAAAGACAAAGAAAGTGAAGGCGGTAGCGATGGAGGTACAGAAGAATCAGGTGGTGGTGGCTAACACTATCCTGCTTCTACCACGAACACTGACATACGGTCATAACAGGTATAAGCGTAAACTTTAAAGCCACGTTTTGATGTCTTATTGTTGATTTTGCGACTTTTCTATTACGTATCCCACTTTTATGACCCAATACAACTCGAATAGCAAACCGTATTAGAAAAACTTGGCTTATTGCGAAATTTTTCTAACAGAAAGACGCTGTCGTTTTTCTTATACTATCAACCTTTAAACTTTTATTAGCGCAAAAAGACGTCTCAGGGACACTCACGCTATTCCCGAGACGTCATTTAACTTTCACGCTTCTAATTGCGCCACTATTTTGGCAGCGATCTTATGATAAGCTTGTCCAATTGGATGGTCTTGCTGATAAATGGATGGAGCAAATACATCCTCTTCTTCATAAGGTTGCTGCAACGGCAACTGGCCAAGTACTTTTGTTTTTAACACTTCTGCCAGCTTCTTGCCACCGCCTTGTCCAAACACGTACTCCTTCTCACCTGTAAGCTGACTTTCGAAATAAGCCATATTCTCAATGACACCTAGAATTTCATGCTCCGTTTTTAACGCCATTTGACCAGCACGAGCGGCAACAAACGCCGCTGTAGGATGAGGTGTTGTAACGACGACTTCCTTACAGGATGGAAGTAATTCATGGACGTCCATCGCGATATCGCCTGTTCCGGGTGGTAAATCAAGCAATAAATAATCAAGATCGCCCCATTCTACTTCCTTAAAGAAGCTGTTTAACATCTTTCCAAGCATCGGCCCACGCCAAATAATTGGTGAATTATCTTCTACAAAAAATCCCATAGAAATAACTTTTACACCAAAACGTTCCACTGGAATAATTTTTTCACCACGAACCTTTGGACGTTCCTCCACGCCCATCATATCGGGAACACTAAATCCATAAATATCGGCATCAATAATGCCTACTTTTTTCCCTAAACGCATGAGCGACATCGCTAAATTAACCGTTACCGTCGATTTACCAACACCGCCTTTTCCACTGGAAACAGCGATAAATTTCGTGCCGCTGTTACCACCCATCAATGTAGCTTCTTGCTCCTTTTCAGCGGCAGGTTGGTATTTCTTAATCACATCATCTGGTAATTGTTCAAATCGTAGACCAACCGTTGTCGCTCCGTTTTTCTTCAAAATCCCAACAATTTCTTGTTGCAGTTGCATCTGTTCAGCAGTGTTTGTTTTTGCGATAGCGACTTTTACACTTACATGTTTCTTTTCTTCTTTAATATTTACTTCCTTTACGCCTTCCGTTTCTTCTAGCGATATATGTAAAAAAGGATCTTTTACAGAGTTAAGCAGTTGAATTACTTCTTCCTTTGTTAGCATTGAATCACCATCCCTTTGTAAATGCATACATCGACAGTATAACATAAAACAGACGATCCTTCAGTTCATGGGCTTGTTCAATTATAACAAGTCCGTATGTACGAAAAAGTGGTGACTCTTATTCGTAATAAAAGTTAATCCTCCCCTTCCTCTGCCTTTATTTCCTCCGTAGCATACCGTAAAATTCCTTTATAAATACTCGCAGCTACTTTCTGTTGGTAATCCGTATCTTTTAATAATTCTCGCTCTTCAACGTTAGATAAAAAACCTATTTCTACAAGTGCACCAGGCGTCTCTGCGTACTTCAGTAAATAGACATTGTTAATGGCTAGAGCTGCACGATTGGTGTTTTCTAAATTACGAATAAACTCTGCCTGAATCATTTCTGCCAAATGCTTATTTTCATCCTTTTGGGGGTTATAAAATGTCTGCGCCCCTCTCCATTTAGTTGAAGGTAGTGCATTTAAGTGCAATGAAATAAATAAATCTGCTTCTTGTTCATTGATGAACGACAATCGATTTCGAATATCCTCTGATTTTCGTTTCGATAACCCTTTTACATTCTCAGAAGCAAGATCCCTATCTGTTTCTCGCGTTAAATACACGATTGCTCCCACTTGCTGTAAATACTTTTGCAACTTCTTAGAAACTTCTAGCGAAATATCCTTTTCCTGTGTATCATCCTTACCAACAGCTCCGCCATCAGGCCCTCCATGTCCCGGATCAATCACAATCGTCTTTCCAGATAAGGGTAAGGAAAAAGAAGATCCTACGTCAAGTGAAAGTTGATTTTTAATTGGTAGTTGAATAAGGTAACCTAATATAAAAACACCCACCAGCCATAATACGATTTTATACCATCGCTTCAAATACTCCCCCCCCTTTTTTTCATTCCATTATGTAGCGTCTCCAACTCCCATTCAAAAGAAGAATAGACTCTACTAAGCCTCCCTATAGCTCTATAAGAAAACCAAGCAAAAAGAAAAAGATACTATGCCCATGCTTTTCAACCTTTATTAGTAAATAATTTATGTTATTCTAATCTATGAGACATGCCTTGCATTTATGCCTATGACTAGAAATATTATCTAGGGCTCGTTTACAATTCGATCTTTCGTGGTATATTAAAGAAATACATAAAGCGAAATATCAATGAGTGGCGATTTTCTTTCTACTGATTGTTAGGGGAAAGAAATACCGATTGACACGCTGTGATCTCCCACTTACTTAAACTTGTCCAACTCGGGATTCCAATTCTCGGCAAGAGCCCACAACAGCTTTTATATGAGAGAAATAGAAGAAAGGAGAGAATCATATGGATTGGTTAGGACTTGGAGTTACTATCTTGGGGGTTGCTTTCTTAATCCTTGCTATTCTATTAATGAAACCTTTATTCCACTTAGCAGGAGTGCTTCGTAGCCTACAGACAACAACAGATAAATTACCAGAACAAGTAGAAGAAATTACAAACCAAGCTACCGACACGATAAGCACTGGACATGAGACACTTCATGAACTGAATAAACAAGTGAAGGAGCTAACACCTATTTTCCATCTAGTTGGAGATGCTTCAAAAGCTGCTAAGGCTGCTTCATCAACAGTAGTCGATGCTATCATGAAAGTACAAGGTTCATCAACAGAAGGAAACGGCTTTACCAAGAAGCATCATTTAGAAGGTATTTACGGCCTTGCTACGTTAACTTATTATGCGATAAAGCAAAGTAAACCACAACAAGCTAGCAACAATTCGAAATAGCATTACCCTTTCTTAGAGAAACTTAGCTATACCGCCAAATCTTTAAAGACAATCATTTACTTAGAACAAATTGATTGTCTTTTTTTGGGTCCTCTAAAACTTGACTTATTGACAAATTTTTTTGGCGAAAAACACCGTCGTTTCGCTTATACTATACATCAAAAAAGACAACTGCCATGAGGTTTTGTTGTACACTCATTCGTTGCCTTTCTTCTCTGTTTATTTGCTTATATATTTCCATATCGCATCAACTGCTGTTCTTGGGTTTTATTATTGTTTTTGTTGCTTACGATTTTTCATCCAAGAATACACCTTCCCAAACGAACTGGATAACCCTTTAGATTGCATTTCATCTGCGGTATTCTTAGACTTTTCATTGACAGATTCTGTAACTTTGACGAGAGAAGCGGAAAATTTGCGCGTCACGTTCCCCACATCTCCCACTACATAAAATAATGGGCTAAGCTGCTTCATCTTATCATTAATATCCTCTAAGGTATGATTACTTTCTTTAATTAATCCGGTTGTTTCTGTTACCATGGCATTCATCTGCTCAGGTACTTGTTCAACTGTTTTTTCCACGCCACGAAGAACACCTGCTAAATTATTTAGTGCATAAGATACAAATATAGCTGCGATAAAAAACGCAATACCGATTAATAAGACACCTATCTCTAATAACATTATTATCCCTCTTTTCTAGTTTGATCGTCAGACTCTCTCGTCATATATTCTTCTTTCCATTGCTTATATAAATAAGCAGCTACAGCTGTCCAACGTATCCCTTCCACATAAGGTTCAATATCTTCTTCTAACCGGTCTTTCTTCCATATTGGTTTTGTTTTTTGCACGGTTTGGTTCATATTTTGGACGGAACGCCCGACATTATCAGCCGTCGCAAATAATGAATCTGTCGCTTGCAATTTTTCCCCTATGTCATCCACCGTTACATGTGTTTGCTTTAATGTATGATGTAGCTCTGGAATAGTTTGTTGCATATCTGTTTCAACTTGTCCCAATGTACTCCCGGTCGTCTTTAATAACTTCGTAAAACGATGTAACACAATAACAATAAAAACGACTGTCAATGCAAATGCCACAGCTATCATTAATAATGTAAAATATAACACGTCTAACACGCACGAATCCCCCTTTCTTATAATGGATTATACCACTAGCAATATAGATTGAAACACAATATGTTTTTATGCTGTCAACAATCGAAGAACCTGGCTTGTCCCTATTTGTTCATGTCGTAGTTTCCCTTTATTAAAGAATTACTTTCTTATCCTGTTAAAAAGCTAGATTAGTTAGCGCTGATAAAGGGTATTGACAAATAAAGGAGAGCTTGTACCAGAAATACTTGGCTGATCGCTAAGTTTAGCGAAAGTTAACAGTTTTTCTTATACTATAAAGTAAAAAATCATATACTTTCCTATAGTGCAATAAACAACAACCTGGAGGAAAAGTAAATGTCTACGATTAAAAAATATAGTCAATTATTTCTAGAAAAATTTCAAACGGATCAAGTCCCATTATTAGCAGCAGCATTAGCCTATTATTTTCTTTTATCCATTGTTCCCCTTTTTTTAATAGGTTTTACGTTGATTCCCTACTTTCCAATTAGTGCCGAAGAAGCTGTTTCATTTACAAACCAATTGCTACCGAATGAACTTGCCATACTATTAGAAGAAAACATTGTAAGTATTGTCGAAGTACCAAGGGGCGGCCTGCTAACACTAGGGATCATCGGTGCCTTATGGTCCTCATCTGCTGCGATGAATGCTTTTATTAAAGCGACCAATGCAGCTTACGAAGTTGAAGAAACACGGAATATGCTCATTGTTCGCCTTACCGCTCTAATTTTGACGCTAAATATGATTTTCGCTTTTATTATCGCCATTACGCTGCCATTATTTGGTGATCTTATTCTACAATTTATTACCTCTTTTGTCGGACTAACTTCTGCCATGAGTTTATTATTTCAAGTTTTACGGTGGCTATTGAGCATAACTGTTTTAACAGGTTTTTTGCTTCTTTTATACCGTTTTGCTCCGAATAAGCGCCTCCCTTTGAAACATATTCTACCTGGAGCAATAACAGCTAGTGTTCTTTGGCAACTGATATCATTCGGATTCTCTTTCTATATTAGCAATTTTAGTAACTACTCTGCAACTTATGGTAGTCTTGGTGGTATTATTATTTTACTCATCTGGTTTTACTTAACAGGCATGATCTTTTTGAGTGGTGCCATTATTAACGTTCTATATAACGACAAACGATCTAAAGGGGTGGAAAACGAACAGCAAGTATCCTAAGACAAGACTTTCCATAACCATATGAAAACTTTAAATAGCAAGAGCTAGTCTTTTGTTCATGCTAACTAGCTCTATCTATTTATAATCCCCGATATGAAAAATTCCAACCAATTCGTACCTTTGGGCGAAACGGTAGGCTTAAGACCAGCCCCCCATTTTAAAGGCGTTATAAACGATGCATTTGAACGAAATGGTTTTCCTGGTTGCAGAGCGACTTTATCTCCTACCTGTAAATCAGAGATTATTTCCACACGGGAGTCTTCTTTTAATCCAGTACTTATTTTTTGACGTAATAGAGTGCCCATTTCTGTCATTTTCCACACGTGTTGTTGAAAAATGGCATCTTCCATCAATACAGTGGCTCCTTCTGAAGTCTCCGTTATAATATCTATATCCACATGGTACCCTGGTAATAAATTTTGTTCTGTATGACGTTGAAGGGATAAATTGCCTTCTGATTGCCCATCTTCCCGCTCGTCATCATTTTCTACCGCTTCCCCTTGTTCCTCATTGAATTCGTTTAGTTTAATGATAATCGGATAAAGGCTGGATGTTGTTGCAGTAGCTTTTTCCTTGGGCATCTCTCCCACCTTAGTGACGGTTCCCGTTAGAGATTCTTTTAACTCTGTTACCTCTAGGTTTGCAGAAAGATCTGTTTTCACATCTACTCTTTCTGATTCCGTCAATTCGCCTTCTACATGAAGCTCTGTACTAGAAACTGTAATAATGGGATCTGTTAGTTGTTTTGAAAGTTGCGTTATGGTCCCTTCATACGGACTATCGACGGTAATAGTGTCCCCAGTTTCTTGCAGTTCTGTTATTTGACTATCCACACTTTTTAAAGCGATTTGCTTCTCGGCTACTTCTGTTTCTTTTTCCAATAAAAATTGTTGCTTCATTAATCTAGCTTGAACAGGGTCTTGCGGAATGGTAATTGTCAACTCTTCTTCCGTCCATTCTAATCCCGCACTCTCAGTATTTATATCCGGTATTTGCAACGAGGACATTTGCGAGATGACTTTTTCAATAGATGCTATTTCTTCTTCTAACTGCATTTTTTTCTCGAGCAACTCCGCCATCACCGCTTGATAATGGCCAACTTTATAAGTGAATAGCGCATCACCAGCCTTCACCACATCTCCTTCTTTTACTTTAAAAGCCTCGAAACTTCCTGTCGTCGAATCAAAATAAATGGGCTTTTCCTCGGCAGATGTTAATACTCCTGTAGTATGTAGCTTTTTTTCCAAATCAGCTTGAGAAGCATCTGCCCACTCTGAAACATACGCTATACGATCTACCTTCTCCTCATCATCTGTATAAACTAATAAAACATTCGCACCGATGAACAAAGTTGCACCAATTAATTGTAATCGCTTTCTTAACGTTGACATTAATGAAACCACCTATTTAGTAAGTATTGGTCAGCAAATACGAGCACAGAAGCCATCGACCAGAAAAACACATGCAAGCCAATCACCATAAACCATAACCAAAGCTTTCTCATGTCAGTGAAAAACCGTAAATATTTTACTTGAAAGCCGATTATCCAAACTTGGAATAACGAAATCATTCCAAAAAAATAAATCAAATACTCCTGTTCGGTAATATAAGAAGCAATAATACCTAACGACAATGGGGAAAGATACCAATCTAATCCATTCCAAACAGCAAGTGGAATCCATGTTAATCGTTCTATTAGCATGGCAACTAAAACGACTTGCTGCATAATCACTATTTTACGATAAGGTATTCCTGTAACTGCATAATAAAATAAGGATGGTACAAATAAAATAAATCCAGCAAGTAAAGCAGCATATCCCATTCTTCCAACCATAAACCAAAACTTCTGTTGCTCATATTCCAACGGCGTCACTTTTAGCATATTTGCTGAAAGGATATCCGTTCCCAAGCCTAAATATGCCATGAATCCATATATAAGAACGCTACAAAAAAATAATAGGAAAAGACCACGCCAGAAGTTTCGAATTCTTTCCGCATGTTTAATATGCTCGAAGTGATCTTCCATCGAAAAGAAAAATTTAAACACATTGTTCTGATAAGACATTTTCCACAACCCTTCTTTTAGAAAAACGTGGCTTTTCGCCAAATTTATATTTTATAAACCAAAATTGTTATACTTTCTTTCCTATAGTGTTAAAAAAATTAGCTTATCCTCCGTCGAAAGCTTCTTTTTATGCTATAAAACTGCATATTATGCTTATTTTTTTTCAAATTTCACGCATTAAATGTAGAAATATTGCTTCAATTTTAACGCACAATGTGATAAAAATCTATTACTTTTGTTAATTTTTGGCTATGTGCCTATAGAAAATTAGTTTATTTTTTAAAATTACTTGATTGATTGACAATTCTTTTGACAAAACTGGTCTAAAAAACAAGAGTTGCCTCAAAACTTACTAGAGAACAACTCCCATTTTAAAGAGGAAGTTATCAATTTGGACTACATGAAGCCTCTCTATAGTAAGGCTTGGTGAAACGATCTAGTGAAATTTTGGCGATAGAGCACATTTCATTCCATACTTTTAAAGTGCTTTTAACAACAGCTTCTTCATAAGTGGCGCAAAATGTTCTGGAAGCTCAGCTACATTGGGAACAAGGATCCTTTCTCTCCCATAAATATTTTGCATAAAGTGATCCTCTAGTTCACCGATTTCTCCATTAGCAAGAAATGTTCCAATTACTTCAATTCCTTGCTTCCTAGCCTCCATGACCGCTAAATTTGTATCAACAATGCCATTTTGATTATAGTTCGCAGCAGCTGGCTCCCCATCTGAAAAGACAAGTAAAAACTTATTCTTTTCCCGTCTTACTGCGAGTTCCTCTGTCGCTACACGAATGCTAAAACCATCACGATTATCTTCTTGCGGTTCAAGCTGCATAATTTTAGGACCATTACGTTCATAAAATGAATTAGTAAAAGCATGAATAACATGGAAATAGTTTGGCTGATAATGCTCTTTAACTTCCATTGCATCTTCCCAGAAGCCAATAATAGAATGAGGAATTTGAAAAGCTTTTAATACCTCATGAAACAGCGTAACTCCTCGCTTCGTTTCCTCCATTTTCCCTTGCATCGATGCTGAACAATCAATTAGCAACGTAAAAGCAGCATCAAATTCCTTCGATTTCTCATTCTTTTTGTAGAAAATGAGTGGCCTTTCATCAAGCACAATTGGTAACAGCTTTCTCGATAAGCGGCCAGCCATTATATTCGTCCTCGGTGCATTTTGTTTATGTTCGATGGTCTTTTTTAATATATTCTCTAATTTTCGCTTATACGGCTCCACATCTTTTACATACGCTTCATAAAGCGCCACTTCCGATTTAGTTGGAGCACCCGCTTGTTTTAAAAGCTTAACCGCATCCTTATTCTCTTCCCCATAGACATTTTCTGCACGTTGGCCTTGTTTATTTTCTTGTTTATCTAGTGATTCTAGGTCAGAATAATCCTTATTTTTTGTTTGCCCAGCAGCACCTTGTATTGTCCCCATTGCTTGATCGCCATCTTCGGTCTCACGCGCACCATTCCCTTTCATATTCGTTTTTGTCCCGACTTCTAACTCAAACTGCAGAAAGGTTTGTTTACGATCACTGTTTTCATTTTCCCTATGCCATGTCGAAAAAGTTTCGTCAATATATTCATTTTTGTCTTCGTCCAATTCCTCCTTATCGTCATTTTCCAGTGGGTCCGTTCGCGTTAATTCATCAAATAACGTATCTTTTGCAAATGTATGAACATGGCGAATGGGGAGGACAAAATAATCATGAATCATGTCGTAATGACTGGTTTCTGATATTACATGTAGCATTTGCTCACATATGCGAGCAATATCAGACGTGCTTTTTGCTTCAAACACTTCGTATAAATTGGCGGCTAACCTTTTAAGTTGATCCAGTTGCTCTTCGCTTGCCATTGGGAAACTCGGCTCGGCAACGTCTGATTGCAGGCGTAAGTAGATTAGACAAAATAATTCATCAAGCGCAAGCCCTCTCGTTACATGGGCTGCTCGATCTTTGTCAAATTGATGTTTTAAATAAGATTTTCTTTGTAAAAATACATTTTTCGTACCAGGGCGTTCCTGTTTAATCTGCTCCTCCAGTCGAATATCTTCTAATAAAGCAAATAAGTTTCTGCCGAATTTAGGTAACGAAAAGCGATTTAAAGCTTCCACGTATTGTTGCACAGCACGTACATCCGTGTAGGATAGCGTTCCAATTGTTCGTAAATATACGTCTGTTTTCAAACCAGCTACTCGGTATTCAAATTTTGCTTTATCCCACATTCTGCTTGCTGTTACTTCCCGATCAACGATATCAATATAAGAACCAAAACGATACGTGAATGTAAGGTCAGAAACTCCAGATAGAACCGTAGACAAATCTTGTAACTGTCGAAATAATTGGGTGTCTACGATGTTATGATGAAATCGATACATCCTCCATACTCCTAACTAAATAATGTTTCTGCGAGGCTCATAATAAATTCTCGTTCGCGATCTTCCTCTAATTTATCAGCAATTGCCCGTTGAATCGCACGTTTAGCAGGTATATGCTTACTTAAATCACATGCATCTAATAAAGCTCGAATAGAAGCTGCATCCTCACTAATTTTACCTTGAGCTACTGCTTCAATCAGATCGCTCGATAGTTTTACAAATAAATCCACCAGCTTTTCATCTTCCAACTTGGTATTTTGCGCTATTAACTGTTTTAATTGTCCACCTTGAATATAAGGAATTTCAATCACGATAAATCTATTTTTTAGCGCCTCGTTTAAAGGCACCGTTCCTACATAGCCTTCATTTATTGCAGCAATGACATTAAACCCTTTACTCGCAGTTACAATTTCATTTGTAAAAGGGTTTGTAATCGAACGTCGATAATCTAATACGCCATTTATAATAGGAAGTGTCTCTGGCTTGGCCATATTAATTTCATCTATATACAAAAAGGTTCCGTGCTCCATCGCATTTATCACAGGACCTGGGATAAATTCAATCACTTGCTTTTCATCCTCATAAGTAAGTGTTTTAAACCCTAGTAAGCTCTCAGCATCTATATCTACAGAAGAGTTAATGCTAAACATCGGCTGCTGAAATAAATAAGATAGCGTTTCAGCAAACTTTGTTTTCCCAGCCCCTGTAGGACCTTTTAATAAAATGTTTTTCCCTAGTAAAAGTGCTGTAACGGCATCAATAATGATCTCCTTATTAGGAGCCATATAGCCACCTTCACGAATTAATTCTGTATAAGCAGTCGTATTCCTTGCAAAATTTTGCAATTGCTCTTTTATATTTGCTGGTAATTCCTCTTTCATTTCCATAAAGTATACATGCCCCTTTCAAAATCATTGTACCCTGTTTGAACCTTTGACAAAAGTTAGCTGTTTCACATCGCCTGTTTCAACCCTACTTCTTATTATTAAAAAGAGAATACACGGTGTTTTTCACGTGAAACATTTAACATACTCAACTAAGAAGTTTGAAAGGTGCTTTTACCCATTCAAAGCGCACAACTTCAATGCGAATCTGCCGTGAATAACTTAGATAACACAGACGATTTTATATCGACGAAAAAACCCCTAGCAATGCACATCTTTGGCTTAGCAGAATAGGATAAAGTATAACCATCACACCTAAAAAGCTTTCGTATAAAGTTAAATCTTCAAACAGTGGGGGCTTTCTTTTATCTCACACAGATTCTAAAGTACCACAAGGTGTGCCTAAAAGCCTCTGAACAAATCGAGGATTTAAGTACTATTATCTCCCACACGTAGACTTGTTCAACTCACATCATCCAATTCTTAAATTTGGAGGCTTACAGCACATTATATCCGAGATAAAAGTTGGCTTGTCACAAGTTTTTATGCGAAAGCTACCGCTTTTCTATAAAGCCTAAAATTTTATACTTTCTTATCTTTTAAAATAGAGCAAAGCACAATCAAAATGATTGTGCTCCTCACCCTTAATTATTCTTGTTCTGCGACTTTCACCAATTGCTTGCCAATGTTCTCACCTGTAAACAAGCCGATGAAAGCATCAGGGATCGACTCGAATCCTTCGCGAATTGTCTCCTGGTATTTTAATTCTCCACTCGCTATCGCTTTGCCTAATTCCTCATATGCTTCCTTAAAATGTTCTGTATAGTCACCGACTAAAAAGCCTTGCATTTTTGCTCTAGCTTTGATTAAATACGTCTGTACTCGTACACCAATGTCCCTTTCGCCCTCTTTCAAGTTATACGACGAAATAGCACCACAAACAGGTATACGAGCAAATGCATTCAGTAACGGCCATACCGCATCGCCTATTTCTCCACCTACATTTTCAAAATAAACATCGATACCATTTGGACAAGCTTGCTTCAATTGTTCATGCACATCGCCAAGCTTGTATTGGATTGCAAGGTCATAGCCCAGTGTTTCCGTAATATACGCTGCTTTTTCCTCAGAACCAACAATTCCTATTACACGTGCACCAGCTTTTTTAGCAAGTTGACCTGCTATTTGTCCAACAGCTCCTGCCGCTCCAGAAATAACTACCGTTTCTCCTTGTTTTGGCTCACCAATATGCATCATCCCGAAATACGCCGTCAATCCTGGCATTCCTAAAGGGCCAAGAGCAACACTAGGACGTAAACCAAATGTATTTACCTTACGTACTTGATCCGCATTCACTATATGATATTCTTGAAAATCTAGCATTCCCGTAACAATATCTCCTTGCTGGAATTGATCACTTTCTGAAGTAATCACTTGCCCGACAACTCCACCATTAAGAGGCTCGCCAATTTGAAATGGGGCAATATAGGATGGACCATCTGCCATTCTGCCACGCATATACGGGTCAACAGAAATATAAAGCGTTTTTAATAGTAATTGATCCTGCTTTGGACTCCCCACCTCCACTTCTTTCATGGCAAACGTGCTTGCATTTGGTAGCCCATTAGGTCGTTCATTAAAAATGAGTTGTTGTTGTTTCATTATTCTCCTCCTCAAAATAAAAGATTTATAGTAAACTCTTTTCATATCTAAGCAATAAAGATAATGGTATTAACTTAAAATCACCCTGTTAAAACATTACCCATTTTGATCTATGCTAACACGACGATTTCATTTCTACTACTAATATGAATGGATATTCATCATGCTATTTAATTTTAAGCTTCATATAATACCGCAAATACTTCCGATCGAAAGCGATCGTTCATATAGCTCATTCTTGAAACCGCGCGTTTGGACACTGCTCTTTTTGGTCTCTCAGGGATACTTTCACACTCACAAAAATCGTATATGAAATTTCAATAGCATCTCTTGATGACAATAAGCGATAACCAGAAAAAATAGTTGAAGTAGCGGAGACCTTCGTAATGCTTTCATATGCAATTCGACTTCTAAACGGTCCACCTTTGACAGATAGATAGTCTTGATAAAAGACGTATTTGATGGAAAGTACACACCAAAGAAAAAAACTTGTCACAACAAGGAATACGGATGTCAATAGCATAACTACTGGCAGCTCGGTTCCTCCTTCGAGAAATAGCGGAAAAAAGATACTATAGCAAAAATAATGACCACAATAAAAATGAATTTTAGAAAAACTTGGCTTGCCCGCCAAATCCCTTAGCGGAAGCCTTAGTTTTTCTTATACTATAATCCTTAAAATTTTATACTTTCCTATAGTGTAAAAAAAGAATGCATCTAATTTGGAACGAAAAACCATGTACACTTCACCTCCCTTATATTGCGTTTTTATCAACTTGTTTTAAACCCACGCGACATTTTCACACCAGCTTTGGAACATGATTCAAAGTTGTCTTGGCTGATTTCTTACAGTTAAATAATACGCTTTTAATTTATAAAAAAATTAAAACAATACCTTTGCATAGATTACGTTTCCAGTAGGTAAAAAGTTTCTTTTTCCTACTTTTCTAAAATTTGAAATAGATGAGTAGTCGAATACTACTATTATCTTTTTCAACACATTTCACCCGCTAATAGCTAGCGATTCAACTTCTTTGTAAATTAGCATGCTAAATAATTCATTCTTTAAAGTTTTGATGTGGAACCGATGAAAGGTGCTATATACATTTAAAACAATTAGTGTATTAAAAGTTAGTATCTATGTACAAAATATAGCGTGCAGAAAAGTAAAGAAATATCGTAAAAGGTAATTAAAAGGGAATGTTTGAAGAAAAGGTGATTTCCTCCAAACATTCCCTTGATCGTTTGTACTATAAGTAGCTTAACCTTGGCCGTATGTTCTTAATTGTCCATACGTACCAAATTTATCAACAACTTCAGCTAACTGTTCATGATTTAACAGAACTGGTTTCCCAATACTCCGCGCCCGATAGTACAGTTTCGCAATAAACTCGATGTCCTTCGCAACGGAAAAAGACGCTGGTAAATCCTCGCCAACTGCAATCACACCATGGTTACCAAGCAACAGTCCTTTATCATTGCCAATCGTTTGAAAAACTTCTTCCGCTAGCTCATACGTACCGAACGTTTTATATTCACAGCAGCGAACTTTATTGCCAACCGAACCAATAATATAATGGAGAGGCAAGATTTCTTCATGCAAGCATGCAAAAACAGTTGCATATTCCGAATGTGTATGCACAACGGAATTCACATGCTCTGTACGTTGATAAAAAATACGGTGCATATCATACTCGCTGGAAGGCTTACGATCTCCCTCCAATACATCTCCATCGAGATTCAATAATACAATATCTTCTTCCTTTATATCTGGATAAGGAATACCACTTGGTGAAATAAGCATCACTTGATCTTCTCTTATAAAGATACTTATATTACCGCCAGTACCTGTCGTTAAGTTCTCTTCTAATAATTTCTTGCCATAATCTACAATCTGTTTCCGTTCTTCAGCATATTTCATGTCTATTATCCTCACTCTTTAAATTTTTCTCACGTGACCACAAACAATTAGATTTTAGAAAGTAAAAAGCTTGTGATCTCGGTCACCAATCCTTTCCAAAAATAATCATGGTAAAAGATATGACACATTACATCCATAAGAATTAATAAAACCGGACTTGCTCCTCTTTGAAGTATGCATCCAAATCATTAGGAGCGTAAACGCCTTTATCTGTCACAATTCCGCTGATACGAGATGGGCTTGTGATATCAAAAGATGGGTAGATAGCTTGAACTCCAGCTAAGGTATTAGGAATTCCTCGATATTCTAATACTTGCTTCGGATCACGTTCTTCAATTACAATATCCGCTTTTGTTTGCTTATCGGTATCTGGAATCCCTGTCACATAATAAGGAACTTCATAATGCTGTCCGACGATAGCGATTTGATTGGTACCAATTTTATTCGCTATATGTCCATCCCTAGCAATGGAATCCGCAGCAGACGTAAACACATCAATCTGTTTGTATTCCATAGCATAAGCTACCATATTATCCGTAATTACTGTTGTTGGAAAGCCCAAATCAATGGCACAGCTAGACGTTAAACGAGCACCTTGCAAATATGGTCGAGTCTCCGCGCAAAAAATTTCTAAATCTTTATTTTCTGCTTTAGCAGCACGTAGGAAAGTTCCCACTATTGTCTCCCCAAAACACTGCGTCAGAATCTTTCCATTATGTGGCATTAATTTAATTAAGTGCTTGCCTACTTTATCCATAATGGAATAACGACGATTTAAAGAATCTACCGTGGAGAGAAAAATCGCTTCAACAGGATCTTCCCCCTTTGCTAGCGCAGCTTTCCCTACTTCTAAACAACTGCTCGTAATTTTCCCCATCCGATTTGCCGTAGTTGGGCGAGCATAAGCAATCGTATGAGCGGCTTTTTCCAAGTACGCTACTTGCTCCGCTTCTTTTTTACCGCATATTTCATACGCAGCTAATGCCATACCCATTCCAGCCGCTGTATAGGGACCAGCACTTTGTGTGACCATATCTGTAATAGCTTGGGCAACCTCTTGATGTGTCGTACATTCAACAAATCGAACCTCTGTCGGATAAATTCTCCGATCCAATATGCGCACTTTGCCATTCTCATACCAAGCTACATTTTCATAAGTTAATAAAAACGGTAAATCATAATCCGCTCGTTGCATCTTTAACATCCTCCTTATGCAGTTGTTAAGCCATTATTTGGTGACATCGACGAACTAGCTCTTCCCCTGTTGTGATCTCATTTCGTTGCATAATTAACTCCATTCCCATTTTAAGTAACGCACGTTCCATAGCAATACGTTCTTCACCTAGTGGCGCCTCGGATACTTCTTTTACTTTGGAATCACCGATAACACGACGTATGATTTCCGTTCCTGCATACCCTAAAGAATCAGCCATTACTTCACTTAGATAAGTCGTTTTAAAAGATGTATTCTTATAAAGCGGAAGCGTCACGCTTTCGTCATAAACAGTTGCCATTTTTTCCTTCAATTTATCATACACATCACAAATTGTGTTTGCTAACCATACTTGAAATTTTCCGTCTCCATTGTAATAGTGAGCTCTTGCCAATGGAAAGAATAAATTACCGATAACATTTCCAATATCGTAGCCCATCGGACCATAGAAAGCGAACTCTGGATCAATGACTTTAACCCCTGCTTGATTAATAAAAATGGAGCCTGAATGCAAATCTCCATGCACTAATGCTTGGGCTTGATTCATATACTTATTACGTAATGCGGCAACATGACCAATTAGCACATCATTTTGATAAATATGATCTTTTACGAACTGTTCATTCGCTTCAATAATAATATTTTGGTCTTTATAGTTATAATAAGGCTCCGTAAAGACAAGGTCTTCACTAATATCACACATATCTATATTGGTGAAGTTTTTAACAAGCTCTTTTTTCTCATGACGATCCCAACATAAATCCGTAGTAGGTAAAAGTACATTTGCTAAAAATGTACTAATGTCTTCGGCAAAGTTTGGGAAAATTTGTTCATTCATTAATTCATAGCGCAGATTTTTATAAGCAGAAATATCTTCCATTGTTAATGTGCTCATCGCTTCATTATAATTGTAAATTTCCGGAATAAATGCTGGTACAAGCTCATATTGTATTTTTAATATATCAGCTTCAATCTTATTCCTTGAAATATCAAGCGGACGACCAGATGATCGAAGTAGCACATCCGCCTGCTTCACAACGACACGCTTCCCTGATTTATTATCGACAACCTTAAACACATAATTGATATTACCATCACCAATTTCACTTACCTTCAGCTCTGCATCCATTGGAAATAGCTTTAATTCATCCGTCACAAACTGTTTCACGTCTTCATGCGCCATTAAAAAATGCTGTGTGAATTTGGACATCATACTTTCCTCCTGTAATTTAATTAAATCTGTAAGGACTTAACGTTTTCTTAAAAGATATTTATATTCAAGCTCTTTGCATGTTATTTTTTCTAACAAATGTTACTATTAGTATATAAGTTGTTCTTTTATAACTGAATATAAAAGGTTTCACGGAGAATACCGATCTTACCTTCCGCGTGTAAAATATTCAAGGTACGAAAGAATATTCATTTTTTGCTATCGTTCACGAGGAACTTCCCAAAACTGATGATAGACAAGTTGGGCAACTGTCTTCTAGAAGAAGCTCCTACGTATATCGATTGTTATATAATTCACATGATTAGTTAACCTTTACATCTTTCCCTTTTGGAAAGCCAATAGCAATAGATAGTAAACCGATCACTATCATTAGAATGGAGTACCAGTTATAAGGCATGATACTAACAGGTGATACTCCTGCCATGCCGCCAATTACTAATAATTGTCCTGCATATGGTAATAAACCATTGAATGCGGCAGAAAATATATCTAGTAAACTTGCCGTACGCGAACGAGAAATACCGAATTCATCGGAAATATCTTTCGCTAGCGGTCCTGCAGCGATGATGGAAATCGTATTATTGGTAGTTGAAATATCCATTAAACTAACAAGGGCTGCAATGGAAAGTTCCCCACCTCGTGCTGTTTTCGTCTTTCTAGTAAGCGTATGAAGTAGCCAATCAATTCCTCCAAGATATTTCATTAATGCA
Source organism: Virgibacillus sp. (assembly GCF_013393565.1). NCBI lineage: Bacteria > Bacillati > Bacillota > Bacilli > Caryophanales > Bacillaceae > Virgibacillus > Virgibacillus sp. The sequence goes on along the minus strand of NZ_JABXHF010000009.1, from coordinate 37,023 downwards.
ACAAGCCCACCGACTAAAATAGCAATAATAGCCATATCTTCCATGCCTCTCATACCATCATGGGCAATCTTCATAAACTCAATAATTGTAAAATCTCCATGGAATAAACCAATAAACATACCTGCAAATATCCCTGTAACCATTACTGTAATAACTTGAACACCAACTAATGACAAAACGATAACTAACACATATGGAATGATATTTATTATGTTGTAGTCATAAGATCCAGAGATAGAAACCGTATTAATCGGAACAAAAGCCAATAAGATCATATTAATAACTACTGCTGGTAAAACCATTAAAATATTTGCTCTAAATTTATCTTTCATAGATATTTCTTGTGTACGCGTTGCTGCAATGGTTGTGTCAGATATAAACGATAAATTATCACCAAACATAGCCGCACCAACAACAACACCACATACTAATGCTACATTACATCCTGTTTTATCAGCAATATCAATAGCTAATGGTGCCAAAGCCGCAACCGTCCCCATAGACGTTCCCATAGAGAAACTAAGTACACAACCAATAATAAACAAGCCTGGCAAAATTAAATTGGATGGTAGAACACTAAGACCTAAATTTGTTACGGAATCAACAGCATGCATTCCACTAGCTACACCATGAAATGCTCCTGCTAAAATAAAGATAACAACCATTAAGATCAATGTGTGGTCGCCACCACCTTTACAAAACATCGTCACTCGCTCTTCAAACTTTGTCGGATTGTCTTTATTCGACATCATTAATGCAACGCCTGAAGCAATTAATATACCAATCATCAATGGCATGTTTTCAAAGCTACCTGACACTAAACCTGTTAACATATATAAAGCCAAAAAGATAATTAACGGGACAAGCCCCATAAATCTCCCTTTATTGGAAGTTTTGTTTTTTTCTTCTGTTTTCTGCATTAGGATTTTTCTCCTTTTCTCTATGATAGTTAGAAAACAAAAACCCCCCCAAATCCTTACTCCTTTCTACTATATTCTTTATATGAAACTTTATGTATACGCTCCCAACGACTTAATAGTAATTGAGTTAAAACAGAATGTCAATACATTTCAAAGAAAATCACAATTATTTTGTTTTGATATTTTGGCTTTTGTTTGCAAAAAGTTTGCAATTACGTTCTGAAACATTTACTTTTCGGTTTTTTTATGATAAAGTGCAAGTAGCAAATCGTAAAGGAAAGATTGTTTTGATGAAATATGATCGATTACAAGAAATTTTAAAACAACTCAATAATACCGGCAGTGTAAAAGTGACGGATTTGAGCAAAATGTTAAATGTAACAGAAGAAACAATCCGCAAAGATTTAGCAACCTTAGAGAAGGAAAAGAAGTTAAAACGCGTGCGTGGTGGTGCTTATCAGCCCAAAACACTTGATAAAGAAGTGCCTGTTTTATTAAGAGAAACGATGTTAAAAGAAGAAAAGCAAAATATGGCTGGTAAATGCTTGCAATTCATTGAAGACGGAGAGTCTGTCGCTTTAGACAGCTCCACAACATCATTATCTATAGCAACACTTTTAAGTATGACAACATTAAAAATTACTGTTATATCTAATTCATTAGATATTGCCAACGTCTTAAAGGATCACAAGTCTATTAAACTAATTATTATTGGTGGTAACTTTAGGAATGTAACACATTCCTTTATTGGTGTAAATGCCCAAAATGTAATATCCCGATACTTAATTGATAAAGCGTTTATTAGTAGCTCTGGCATAAGCTTGCATATTGGTCCAACCGATTACAGCGAAGAAGAATCGCTGATTAGAAAACAATTCTTACAACAATCAGAGAAAAATTATTTGGTAGTGGACCATACAAAATTTGATTTTCGCACAATCCATTTAATTGATGACTTTTCGCACATCTCTACCATTATTACAGACCAAAAGCCATCGCCAGAGTGGATGCATTTCTTTCAAAATAATAATATACAGTTGATTTATTAATTTGATTGATTCCTTTATGAATATACGTTTCCCAACAAAACATATATTTTAAAAGGAGTTTAAGATAAATCATGCAAAATTTTAACTACTATAACCCAGCAAATATTTACTTCGGGAAAGGCGAAGAACGTCGTATTGGTGAGCTTATTGACACAGAAAGTCATTCTAAACGTGTTCTTGTACTCTATAGTGGCGACTATATTTTTGATTTAGGTATTTATGATACCATTGAAACAAAGCTTCATGCCAAAAATATAAAGATTTTCAAAAATGGAGATGTGGTTCCTAATCCTGAAATTAGCTTAATCCGCAAGTTGGTGACAATTGTAAAAGAGCAGGAAATTGATTTCATTTTAGCTGTCGGTGGCGGTAGCGTGATTGACACAGCAAAAGCTGTAGCCTTTGGTGCATTATACGACGGGGATGCCTGGGATTTCTTTATTGGTAAGGCTGAAGTAAAGCAAGCACTACCAATTGGCGTGATTTCTACTGTTGCCTCTTCTGGTTCAGAAATGTCGAATGCTACCATTGTTTCTAACGCAGAACACAAATTAGGTGTGGAAACAAACCTGATTATTCCCGCATTTTCGATTCTCAACCCAGAATTCACAGTAAAACTGCCAAGCTATCACACTGGCGTAGGTGTATCCGATATTTTAACACATCTTTTAGAACGTTACTTTACTAAAATAGAGCATGTACAATTAACTGATTTTCTTCTTGAAGGTGCAGTACAATCACTTTTAATTAGCGGGCAACAATTGATGGAACAACTAGAAGATTATGACTTAAGAGCAGAAGTCATGTGGACTGCCGTCATGGCGCATAACAATAGCTTAGAATTAGGACGTGAACCAGACTGGGCCTCACATCGTATGGAGCATGAGCTTAGCGGGCAATATGGCATCGTTCATGGAGAAGGAATGGCCATCGTATTTCCTGCTTGGATGGAATATGTAAGTCAGTTCCACCCAGATATTTTTGTTAAGTACGGCGTTCGCGTATTTAACATTGATCCGTTTGCTCACTCGAAGGAAGAAATCATTCAATTAAGTATCGAAAAGACACGTGATTTCTTCACCCGTATGGGCATGAAGTCACGCTTGAGTGAATTGGAAATTGACGATACACATTTTGAAGAAATGGCAAATCGTGCAACGAAAAATAACACCCAAGCCATTGGACACCTTAAGAAATTAAATGCTACAGATATGGTGGAAATATTGAAATTAGCTTTGTAATAATTACTTGTATAGAACCAATAAAAATCCCCAGAAGTTAGAATTGCTTCATCTAACTCCTGGGGGAACACTCTCCTCTAGTCTATCAAAAACAGCTGTCTTAATAAATCTATATTGACATCCCATTCGAACTTACGTAAATAATCCATCCAATGTATGCCTGTTATTTCTCCACTAATTACAATGGTTCCTAAGAAAATGCTTAAAATAATAAGAATAACTACATAACATATGATTGTTTCTTTCCACCCTGCTTTTTCTTGTGATGACTTCATTTTCTATTCTCCTTTCATGCTGTCATAATAATTATGAAACATGAAGAGAGAGATAATTGGAGTGGTACTTCATCCATTCCACCATTCGATGCGTATCTGTAGCATATAAACCCTTATCTGGAAAAAAATCCTCTAGGAAATATAATATGACATCTTCCTTAACAAAAGGAGCTTTTGTTAGAAACAGTGCATCCTTTGGCATCGGAACAGTAGGTGAAGTAACTTGTATCGCGTCGTCCTGAGACGCTTGTACAACAGACGTAATCGTTGTATCTTCTGCTATCAAATTAGGCATTTGATTGATTTTCTGTACAGCCTGACTCGATAGTAAACATGCGAATAACAGCAATAAGATGAACGATCGAAATAATCTGTGATGCAACTCACCCACCTCCTCTATTTAACTATACCTAAGTGAAAATAAAGTGCAAGCACTAGATGATCTTATTAATTATGAGTCAACAAATTTTGAAACTATTGTAATAGATTTTGAGTTTGTGTCAGATAATTCAACAGATGCAAATTAAATTAGTTCATTTTTTAAGCAAATGCAATGTTAGAAAAATGAACAACAATGTGAAATAGTGGTGTATCATCAAAAAAAGTGTCCATGTTACCATTATGTCGGATAATAAAAAAATTGGACTTAGTATTTATGAAAATCGTTTAATCCATTATAATAGTGGTTATTACGATGTAATAAATAAACCTATTGATATTGAATGGATTAAGCCCTTTTAATTAGCTACCAAAACCGCATGCTAGCTATTACCGCTTCTTCTAGTTTTATTCCTGCATAAACCTATTTAAGTTCTGTTTTAAATTTTAATAATATTTCTTTCTAAACCATAAGCAAATGAGCTTTATTTTAACAAGCAGAAATCCGTAATGAAAGGAAAAAGCACCCACAGATAGCAGGGCTACTTCTCCATTATTTCTTCGCTTTTTGCGCCCAATATGTTGCCAGTATGGGCCCGGATATGTTATGCCAAAAGCTAAAGATGGCGCTAGGAACTGCTGCAAGCGGACTAAAATGAGCAGCAGCTAATGCCGCACCCAAACCTGAATTTTGCATGCCAACTTCAATAGAAACAGCTTTTTGATCCGTGTATGTTAGTCTAAATAACTTCGCAATAAAGAAGCCAACTAAATAACCAAACCCATTATGTAATAGTACAACTGCAAATATGAGCAAGCCTGATTCGATGATCTTGTCTTTACTACCTGCAACAACAGCAGCAACAATTAAAACAATAGCAACTACAGAGACAAGGGGCATAATATCAACGGTTTTCTTTGCTTGTTCTTTTAAGAAAAGTTGGACAATTAATCCTAAAACAATAGGTAACAAGACAATCTTTACAACCGACATAAACATGCTTGATGCGGATACCTGTAACCACTCTTGCGCTAGAAAATAGATAATGGCAGGTGTTAACAAAGGCGCAAGCAATGTGGATACAGATGTGATAGCAACAGAAAGAGCTGTATTCCCTTTTGCTAAAAATGTCATGACATTAGAGGCTGTACCTCCGGGACAAGCTCCAACTAAAATAACTCCAATGGAAATTTCTGGTGGTAAGTTTAACCCTTTTGCTAAACCATAAGCAATAAGCGGCATGAACAAAAATTGTAAAACAACACCAATAGCTACACTTTTCGGTTGGCGAGCGACTTCCCGAAAATCATGCACCGATAATGTCATCCCCATCCCAAACATGATAATTCCCAACAAAATTGATATGTAATTACCAATCCATAAAAATTGCTCTGGCAACAAGAAAGCTATTACCGCCACCAACAATACCCAAATAGCAAATGTTTTTCCGATAAAGTGACTGAATTTGATAAATGCTTGCATCTTCCTACCTCCTATTCCAAATATTCTACCACAAAGTGAATATTTAATTTAGTAGGAATTTTACGTCGTCATCGCTAAAGCGGTAATTTCTAATTCCAGCTAAACCATTTGCCATGTCCATCTGTCTGGCCAATAATATGTATATGTTTCTCCCCTTTTATCACATAATCTAGATGAAGATTTGCATCCCATATATTGTTATACAAATGAAAAACGTCTCTATTTTCACCCACTTTTTGTATGCTTGTTAGCAATTGTTGCTTTACCTCTTGCAGCATTTGATTTGCTACATGCGTATGAAAAATGCATAAAGACGCATTATGAGATGCTTGCTTAGCAATTTCAGAAAGTAACACCACCCCATCTCCCTCAATTAACTTTACAGGACAGGCTTGCATCTGTTGCACAGCCTTTCTGAACAAACCTAATCTATGCTTATGTCCTGGCCCAATCAAAGCTTCTAACCAATTTACATTCTGAGGATTATTAACTTCACTCACATACAAATCAACGCCAACTCGCCATGCAACTGGTGGACTTTCTTTATACAGAACAGGCATTCCAGTCCTTTCATCTCTGATGTTATATGCACATAAGAATGAGGGGCACCAAAACGATCTGCTTTCTTGTTATATAAATTATAGTAACGCTCCCTCACCTTTTTCTTGTTGCATTCATTTTTTATCATACAATTTAATAAACGGAAGCTAAATTAGAAATGCTAATGAAATAGCCCCCTGTTCGGCAAACGCGTATGACTATTCTGCCTTTTCAGATCGATAACACAATCTCTTAATTAAAAGATGGCGTATTTATTGACCACAGTTGGAACTGTGGTCGTTTTTTATTATAGGAGTTTCACAGCATTTTCGTTATATCTTTAGTAAATGTGTTGTATTTATAGCGCCCCTACACTAACACAAAGTCATAAACGTGTTTCTTTGCTGGTCAAGACGCAACCATTGGCGGCTTCTACTCCTGTGACACGAACTCATTTTCATATCATTGGTCCCGAGATGAAACGTATGCCGATGAAAAAGTGGGTACTCCATTGAAAAGAATATCTGTAAATAGAATATCACCAAACGCATCTGACAGAACCTCTTAATATGTATAAAAAAGATTCCCCTCCGCATACATACCAATTGTTCGTTTGTAAATATAGCGTTAAATGATTGTAAAATATTCCGATTTCTATTGCAATGCTGACATGCACAATATATTATTTTCAGTGAACTAACAGTTAGTTTATCTTTTATTTCACTAAAACAAAATGGAGGAGTAACTATGCGAAAATTATTGCTCATGCTTGGAATAGTTTCAACCCTTATATTCATTACCGCTTGCAGTGAGGAAGGAAAAGAAGCAACTGAAGCAAAATCAGATAAGAAGTCGGAATTAGTCGTGTATACCAACCAAATTTCTGGTGATCGCGAGGAAGTAGCTAAAAGTTTAGTAGAAGAGCAAAATTTCGATTTTGAAGTTGTATTTGTGCAAGCTGGTGGAGGAGAAATGAAAGACAGACTTATCGCTGAAAAAAATAATCCACTCGCGGATGTTGTTTTGGGAGGCTCTCCATTAGAGCATTTAGCTTTAGCAGAAAATAATATATTAGCACCATTTACTCCTATTTGGGCAGAAGATATCGATTCCAGTTTAGTTGGACCAGAAAACAACTACTGGCCATGGGCCATCGATACCGTTCACTATACGTACAATAAAGATTTAGTTGGTGGGAATAATCAACCACCAGTACCGCAAGATTGGCCTGATTTAACAAAACCTGAATATAAAGATCAATACTATATTTTCGAACCCTCTGGAACGACAGGTGCTGTTCTGTTCGCTTCCATGCTTGTAAGATATCAGGACGATAATGGTGAGCATGGCGTATCAGAAGAAGGATGGAAATTAGTAAAAGATATTTATGCAAATGCCGTAAATCCAACTCCGCAAGATTGGCAAGAAGCACTGAAGGAAGACGTAACGGGAGGATTCATTTGGGGAGGCGGCGTGATTTCCGTTGCTCGTGACAAGAATATCGAACTAGATATTATGGAACCTTCTGTAGGTACACCGTTTTTACCTGCTCTTGTAGGAAAGATTCATACTGGTAACGAGGAGAAAATGGAAAACGCAGAAGAATTTATTAACTGGTGGGGTTCTACCGACGTCCAAGCAACTTGGGGAGAAAAAACTGGACAAGCCCCAGCAAATAAAGAAGCACTAGAGAAAATTGGTGGAGAGATACAAGCATTGCTTGATCGTTTAGAAGCACAAGAACTTGACTGGAATTATATCTATGAGCATATGGATGCATGGCGTGAAAAAATGGCACTTGAATATGCACAGTAAACTAACATGAAAGTAATGAAGGGGGATATTCTTCCATCCCCCACTATTGGTTAGCATGACAGAATTATGATCTAAAAGCCTTTAACCAAAATTAAGTTACCTTCTATGTTCCAGCAATTTTGCAATCTGCATATACGACAACTTATATTCGCAATAATGAATGACAGGTTGTCTGATAATAAACACCTGTCATTCCACCAATGGGGGATTATGAATGATTGAATTACAAGATATTGAAATTGCCTATGATGATTTTATTGCCATGAATGAACTTAACATCACGATCAATGAAGGCGAATTTTTTACGCTGTTAGGTCCTTCTGGATGTGGAAAAACAAGTTTACTTCGAACCATTACAGGGTTTGTTTCTCCGTCTAAAGGACGAATTATTATTGATGGAAAAGATGTGACGGAGGAATCCGTAGAAAAAAGAGGCGTTGGCATCGTTTTTCAATCATACGCGATTTTTCCAACGATGAATGTATTTGAAAATATTGCCTTCGGGTTACGAGTGAAACGATTATCAAAAAAAGCAATAAAAGAGAAAGTATTGGAAATTGCTCGGATGGTTGATTTAAACGAGGAGCATTTACAGCGAAACGCCTCCGAACTATCTGGCGGACAGCAACAGCGGGTTGCCATTGCCCGTGCATTAGTGCTTCAACCAAAAATCCTATGCTTAGATGAACCCCTCTCCAATTTGGATGCAAAACTACGAAACCAATTGAGAGTAGAGTTAAAAAGACTGCAAAAGCAATTTGGGATTACAACCGTCTATGTCACACATGACCAGGAAGAAGCATTAACAATGTCTGATAAAATTGCTGTCTTCAACAATGGAAAACTGGAACAACTGGGCACGCCAAACGATGTATTTAACAACCCAACATCGGAATTTGTAGCAACATTTATAGGTGATAGCAACGTCTTAGAAACAAAAGAACTGGCTACTTTTTTAAACGCTAAGAACCTTTCTCGTCCAAGCGGGAAAAGCTACCTTCGTCTAAATCATGTACACACAAAGCCTATCAAAGAAGCGATAGAACTGGATGCTGTCGTAACAAACGTGGAATATTTTGGGATTTATAGCAAATATACGTTCAAAACCGTTTTTGGACTGACACTTCGCAATGTCGAGGTAGACCTTTCTAACCAAATGAATATTGGCGATAACGTAACATTGTATCTAAAGCAAAGTGATTTCATCCATTTGTAGGGAGGCGATGAAAGACATGAAACAACTTATAAACGTAAAACAATGGAAGAAAAATAGTATGCGTCTACTAATCGGCGCCTTTCTACTATGGTTTGTCATTGCCTTTCTCATATATCCAAACTTCAACATCATTCTAGCAAGTTTTCGAACAGAATCAGGATTTTCCTTTGCTATTGTTCGTAAGCTATTCGAGTCGCCCATTGCCATGGATGGGTTAAAAAACAGCTTCATCTTAGCTATATCCTTAGCAATTACCACGAATATTGTTGGGGTCTTTATTGTACTTGTTTCCGAGTACTTTGAAATAAGAGGAGCTAAACTATTAAAAATTGGATATATGACAACATTTATTTATGGCGGAATCATATTGGTTTCAGGCTACTCGATGATTTACGGCGAAAACGGGATTGTGACAAAGACACTTGCTTCGTTTTTCCCTAATTTTAATGTGCAATGGTTTGGAGGGTTTTGGGCTGTTCTGTTTGTAATGACAGTATCTACGACAACCTCACATATGATGTTCTTAGGAAATGCGATTAAATCCATTGACAACTACACGATTGAAGCTGCTAAAAACATGGGTGCTTCGTCATTTTACATTATAAGAAGAATTGTTTTACCTGTCGTGTTGCCTACCATTTTTGCCATTACTATTTTGCAATTCTTGGGCGGGCTAAGTGCATTTGCTGCTCCCTTAATTATTGGCGGAAAAGACTTTCAAACCATTGCCCCATTAATTTTAGAATTAAATAAAATCCCTGGGTCACAAGGGTTGGCACTTATGCTTTCGTTAGTACTCGGACTGACAACGATTTTGCTATTAATCTTATTCACGAAACTCGAAAAAGGTGGAACTTTTTTCTCTATATCAAAAACAAAAGCAGTATATGTCAAACAGAAGATTAATCATAAAGCACTTCATATCTTTGTTCATGCTATAGCTTACCTACTGTTTATCATTTATGTCATGCCAGTGGTTTTAATCATTGCATTCTCTTTTACCAATTCTGCTGCCATTCATGAAGTAAAATTAAGCTTTTCCGCATTTACTCTAGATAACTATCAAACAGTATTTCATGATATAGAAAAGATTACCCCGTTTTTTAATAGTGCTAATTTTTCTATCCAAGCAGCAATTGCAGTTACAATAATTGTTTTGTTAGGTGTAGGCATAAGAAGAAAGCATGACAATTTTTTTACCCAGTTTATTGAATATGCATTTTTAATACCATGGATGCTACCATCTACGTTAATCGCAATTGGATTTTTAACCACTTATGATGAGCCGAAATTAATTATTGGAAACAAGGTGTTAATCGGTACAACCGAAATATTAGTGCTAGCGTATATCATTATTCTCATTCCGATTACTTCCAGACTATTACGAGCTTCCTATCAATCTGTGGATCAGGATTATGAGCTGGCTGCAAAATCGCTCGGTGCGAGTTCATTTTACACGTTTCGTCGAATCGTCTTACCTATGCTCCTGCCAACGGTTCTCGCATTAATTGTCTTAAATTTCAACTCACTACTATCGGACTATAACATCGCAGCATTTTTATCGCATCCTTTAAAGGAGCCGCTCGGTTTATTGATTCGCAGATATACATCTGTGGAAGCGACTGGCGATACACAAGCATTAATCTATGTCTTCTCGACAATTTTGATGGCGATTGCCGCCATCACCGTTTCGATCGTTTATGGCTGGTTATTAAAAGAAAAGAAGAAATAAGGGAGGATGTACAAAATGAAATACACCACTATCTTAAACAATCTATTGGAAAAAAATGATTGCTTAATTGCTTGTCACCAAGGGTCGGCAGGAGGGAATATTTCCTACAACACATATCGGTCCATGCTGAATGCCATTCGTCAAGGTGCTCATATTGTAGAATTTGATATTAGTCGATCAAAAGACGGTATCTTTTATATTTTTCACGAGCATGAAGAGCCCATTCGCTTGAATCAACAAGAAAAATTTCGCGAATTTACCTCTGATGCATTAAGTCGTATGCCTTTACTGAATATGAATATGCAAGCTGTCGATTCCCCACCAACAGTGAAACAATTTATGGCAGCTATGAAAAAGCATCCCCATACATTATTACATGTTGATCATGCCAAGAAATGGGGAAAAGAGCTTTTGGAACATTTCGATCAATTTGAAGATCAACGAGAATCTATTATAATTAAAACAGATGTTGAAGCAACCGATTATTTGGAAGTATTAGCACAGCATGAGGTGAAATATATGACGTTGCCAAAGGTCTGGAGTGAAACTGACTTTAAAACCATTATGTCGTATCGTAATCACATTAATATCATTGGATTTGAAATGATCTTTGATGATCCGCAAGCAACTTATGTATCAAAGGAAACTTTACATACACTTCGAGAAATGGGCTACCACACCATGATTAACGCCATTGTTCTTTGGAATGATCGCCTATCACTTTGCGGTGGATTTGACGATGATATCTCCTTATTGGAAGACCCAGATTTGGGGTGGGGAAAGCTGCTAGAGATGGGTTTTGATATTATTCAAACAGATTGGCCACTACCATTAAAAGTATATCTTGAACAAAAAGGAGTTAATCTCGTCTATGAGCCTTGAACCTACATCGCCACGATATGAATTTGCAATCAACTTAATCGACTCTTGCAAACTTCTATTAGAGCAACATTCCATTGAAAATATAGAAGAAAAAGATCACGATAAAGATTTAGTTACCAATCTAGATAAAGTACTTAATACGCATATTATTCGTGAAATTAGCAACAGATTTAATGATAGCATTGTCGGTGAGGAAGAATCAAAATCAGGAAACAAACAAAATAGCTGGTACATTGATCCTATTGATGGAACGACAAACTTCATTTATCGTCATCGTGAATTTGCTATATCCATCGCCTTCGAAGGAAATGAAGAAAAATTTGGACTCGTTTTTGATGTAAAGGAAGACACACTATATCACGCTCATACCAACTTGGGAGCTTTTATTAATACCCGACCAAAAACAGCAGCATATGGAATTATCCATATTAACCCCAGCTACCTAAAGGAAGCAAAATATGAAGCATTTGCCAATCGCTTTAAAGGTGTTCGTTACCTAGAAGTTTGTGCTATCGAAATCATTCGAGTAGCAATTGGAGAAGCGAGCTGCTTTTATAGAAGAGATCAACAAGCATGGGATTATAAAGCCGCGGTTATCTTCGCAGAAATGGTCGGCTTACTTGTAGAGGTGACAGAAAATCAAACCGTTCTAGTAGGTACAAAATGGAACGAGGTTCTTGAAGAAATCAACAAACACGAAAGGAAAAGTGTTTCGGGGGATTTATAAAAAATAACGAGCATAAACCTTGCTCACTAAGACTATTACAGCGCTTCTTATCAACACGAAATGAATAAAGAGCTTAGAAAAACTTGGCTTCTCGTCAAGCTCTCATGGAGAACTTTTCATGGATATTTAATAAAACCTATTGGAACGAAATGATCATGTAAGGTGCTGGAATCGACAGCTGGTGTGGCATAGCACCTTACATTTTGATTCACAATAAGCCAAAAATTGGAGGTGCTTTTATGGTGAAGTTGGAGGACGTCGCCAAAAAAGCTGGTATTTCTAAAACAACTGTCTCACGCGTATTAAATAACGACAAAACCATTACAGTGACGGATGAAACGAGAGAGAAAATACTGGCGGCCGTTGAAGAATTAGGATATAAGCCCTTACGTAAAAAAAGGACAAAACCAAAGCAATACCATGTGGCAATGATTCATAACAATGAAGCATTTAAAAGCACTGTAGATAGAGCCTTCTACTTTTCCATTCGTAATGGATTAGAGCATATGGCGCTGAAGAAGAATGTGACCATTGTAAGTTTACCACTGGATCATTTAACAACGATCTCTACTACGAATACGACTTTTGATGGCGCCATTATTCTCGGAAATCTTTCCAAAGATGAACATGATTTTATTCGTGAGTATATTCATTCGCAACATGTAGTTGTTATTGGTCTTGCAAATCCTTATGCCGATCAATATGACCATATTTCATTTAATACAAGACAAGCTGTGTATAAGGTACTGGACTATTTAAGAGAACTTGGTCATGAACAAATTGGCTGCTTAGGTGCCGAAGAATCATCTGATCTATTAAACACTGATTCACGTAAATGGCATTTCACCAATTATATGAAAGCACTAGATCTATATCATGAAGATTGGATTATTTTTGGAGACAAGGGAATAGAAGCGGGGCAAGAAATCGCTAAAAAATTACTAGAACTTGAGGAGATACCAACGGCTTTGTTTGTTGCTAACGACCCAACGGCAATTGGTGTAGTGCAAGCATTGCAAGATGCAGGGCTAAAGGTTCCAGAAGACATGTCGGTCATTGGATTTAATGGTGACTATACAACGGAATATATTTACCCCCCATTGTCTACATTAAAAGTAAATACAAATGAAATGGGGCAAGAAGCGATTATTACCGTTCTAGAACGGATCAAAGGATACAGGAAACTAGCTAAAAAAGTAGAAATAGCAACACATATTATTGAACGGAAAAGCTGTGCTTCAATAACAAAATGATATGTAACATCCGTTTTACTGTCCTATAAATAGATATAAGCAAAAACGGGCAGAGGTAATTTTGCTTGTTTGTACTATTACAATAGTTAATGTGGCTCTATCGTATAAAAAGGCAAAATGACAAAACATAATTCATTGTGTTCCATAAATTTTTATCCAGCTTGTAAATTTTCATTTCAAAAATTAAAGCCTTCAGAAAACATTTTCTAAAGGCTGCTTTACGTCTCGAAAGGAAGGCTAAGACAACCTAGCCATCTTAGAAAGTTCAGCCAAAATCACCTATGGCATAAGCTTTAGTGTTGCTTATGCCATCAGTCTCGCCTTCCTTTCATAAACCTTATCTGACCTGTCCTTTATACTTCCTCTTTAGACCAGCATTTTTCTATTCCCTCAATAAATCCGCTACGATTTTTTCATTCCGTCTATATAGTTTTTCATTGTGAGAGGATACCATTGCTGTTTTCGTTGCTTCGGGTTCAAGGTAAAGTTTGGCTTGATTGACTGCGTTTGCTGCATCTTGAAAAGCACCAGCAATAAGATGAAGCTTACCGTCATGATGTAAAATATCTCCTGCAGCGAATAAGCCAGGGATAGAGCTTTCACTACTGCTTGATCCAGCTATAAAATAATTATCAAAGATTTGAATATCAAGTGGGCTGTCCTCTAATAATGATTTGTCTCTCTCATAGCCATGGTTCACAATAACCTCGTCAATCGGAATATATTGCTTTACACCTGACTCTCGATTTTTCAGTGCTACTTTTTCTATCCGATCGCCAGAGGCATTTGCCATTAATTCCGATATTTCAGTTTGCGTGAAGCAAACAACAGAATGATTTTGTAAATATGTAATCTGGGATTCATGGCAAGAAAAATCGCTTCTACATGCAATATATACTTCTTTCGCAATACCTGATAATTCTTTAGCCCAATCCGTGGCAGAATTTCCCCCACCAGAAATTAATACACGCTTATTCTTAAAATCTTTCAAATTCTTTATCGTATAATGCAGATTTTTATTTTCAAAGTCGCTCGCATTAGCAAGTGGTAAACGTTTTGGATTTAATATCCCCCCACCAACTGCTACGATTACGGTCTTAGAATAATGCACATTTCCTGAGGACGCTTTCACAACAAAGAAACCAGCTTCATTTTTGTCAATGGATACAACTTCCTCATTGAACACTACCTCAGGGTCAAAGGTAAGCCCTTGCTGCACCATATTTTCGACAACTTGTTGTCCTGGAAGTGGTGGCATCGCTCCTATATCCCAGACAATTTTTTCAGGATATACATTCACTTTTCCACCAAGAAAAGGATGATATTCAATAATTTTCGTCTTCAATTCACGTAGACCACTGTAAAATGCTGAAAAAAGCCCAGCTGGCCCTCCTCCAACAATCGTTACATCATACACGTCTGCCTCAGATATATGAATCATTTGAATGCTCCTCACAATTGAAAATGATTATCAGTTGCATCCATCTTATACTATTTTACAACGTGTTGCAACCTTTTTTGTAGAGTTACTAATAAAGCTTGCTTTTCACCATATTAATTTTAATACTAGCAATTGACAAACAAAAAGATACGGTATATCATTCTGGTATTGATAATCATTTTCAATTAAAGGGTAAATCAATTTTTTGTTATTCAGGGAGTAAACGTTCTCAAAAAATTCCACTGTATGATCAATAAACTTTACCCTTTCGCTATATACATAAAGAAAGGAGGATAAGAAAATGTTTCGTTTAACCGCAAATGACTTAACTGTTGGCTATGACAAAGTGCCCATTATACAAAATTTATCCGTTACTATTCCTGATAAGCAGATCACATCCATCATCGGTAGTAATGGTTGTGGAAAATCCACTTTGTTAAAAGCAATGACAAGAATCATCCCTTATGAAGGTGGTTCAGTCTTGTTAGATGGTTCCCAAATTGCCATGATGAAAACAAAGGACGTTGCTAAGAAAATGGCCATCCTCCCCCAATCACCAGATAGCGCAAGCGGATTAACAGTTGGTGAATTGGTATCTTACGGACGCTTTCCACATCAAAGTGGATTAGGTAAATTAAAACAAGCAGATATCGATGTAATTCATTGGGCAATGGAGGTAACTGCTATAATAGATTTTAAACACCGCACTGTAGATGAATTGTCTGGCGGTCAAAGACAGCGCGTGTGGATTGCCATGGCTTTAGCGCAAGAAACGGACATCATTCTACTTGATGAACCAACAACCTATCTCGATATGGCTCATCAACTAGACATTCTTCAACTGCTAGAGCAACTGAATAAGCAAGAAGGTCGAACCATTATAATGGTTTTACACGATATCAACCAAGCGGCTAGGTTCAGTGATCACTTGCTTGCCATGCGTTCGGGACAAATTATTCAAACTGGGAGTCCCAGAGATGTCCTTACCAAAGAAATGTTACGAAATGTATACGAAATAGACGGAGAAATAGGGAAAGACCCACGTACAGGTAAACCAATCTGCATCACTTACGATCTAATTAAACAAAAGGAGCAACATAACGATGAAAAAACAATTCATTCTGCTATTTAGCATCCTCATTCTTGTACTTAGTGCTTGTAATACGAACGATGAAAAGAAAGAAGATAACGATAAAGCAGCTTCAGAAAATGAAAAAGATATCATTACCTATGAATCTGAAGACGGTCCTGTAGAAGTTCCTGCCGACCCGCAACGTGTCGTTGTGCTTAGCCAATTTGCTGGAGATTTAATCAAACTTGGCGTCCATGTTGTTGGTGCTGACTCATGGGCGAAAGATAACCCGCGTTTTGAAGAATTAAAAGACGCTGCCACCGTTTCTGAAGATAATTTGGAACAAATCATCGAGCTAGAACCAGATCTAATCATCGGCTTATCTTCCACTAAAAATATAGACAAGTTAAAAGAAATTGCACCGACCGTTACATTTACTTACGGAAAAGCTGGTTACCTAGATCAACATATTGAAATTGGCAAGCTCGTAAACAAGGAAGAAGAAGCCCGCAAGTGGGTAGAAAATTTTGAGAAAGAAGCAAAAGATGTCGGTAAACAAATTAAAGATAAAATTGGCAAAGATGCTACGGTATCTGTCATCGAAAAGTTCGATAAACAATGGTATGTGTTTGGCGATAATTGGGGGCGTGGTACCGAAATTCTCTATCAAGCCATGGGACTAAAAATGCCTGAATCAGTGAAAGAACAGGCGTTAAAAGATGGTTATTACGCTCTTTCAGAAGAAGTTATCCCTGATTTTGCAGGTGATTATTTAATTGTTAGTGATCAATCTGGTGCAGAAGATACTTCTTACTTAGAGTCGGATACGTTCCGAAGCATTCCTGCTGTACAAAATGATCAAATATTTGTTGTTAATGGAAAAGAATTTTACTTTAATGATGCGTCAACACTTGAATATCAATTGGAGTTTTTCAAAGAAAAATTTTTAGGGGAATAAACGGTGAAGAAAGTAAAAAGAGAAATCCAACATACGGCTTTTCCAATCAAATTAATCATCGCTATTATAGTATGCTTCTTCACATTCCTTATAGCAACAAAAATGGGTGCAAAAGAAACGAGTTTTGCTGACGTTTTTGTTGCGTTTTTCCAAAAAGGTAGTTCTGAAGGCTATTCCGTTATTCGGGATATTCGTTTACCAAGAGAAGTTGCCGTGATGTTTGTTGGGGCAGCTCTTGCTGTCTCCGGTGCCATTATGCAAGGGATGACACGTAACCCCTTAGCTGATCCTGGGTTACTTGGTTTAACTTCCGGTGCCAATGCTGCATTAGCATTCGCACTGGCCATGTTACCGAGCGTAAGTACTTTTGGAATTATGGTGGCATGTTTTATTGGGGCTGCAGCAGGTGCAGGGCTCGTCTTTGGTATTGGCTCCATGCAAAAAGGTGGCTTTACCCCTGTTAAATTAGTATTAGCAGGCGCTGCCATTTCTATCTTTTTACAAGCAGTTGCGGATGCTATCGGTTTATATTTTAAAATCTCCAAAAACATCTCCCTTTGGACAGCAGGAGGTGCTATTGGTACGACATGGCAACAGCTGTCCATTGTTGTTCCATTTATTTTAATCGGGTTACTATTTGCATTGCTTCTATCTCGTCAAGTAACGATTCTCAGCTTAAATGAAGATGTTGCCACTGGTTTAGGTCAAAATACAAGGCGAATTCGTTGGCTGTTATTTATTGTGATTGTTATATTAGCTGGAGCCGCCGTCTCGTTAGTCGGGAATATGGCATTTATCGGCTTAATGATCCCTCATATTGTACGAGCGATTGTTGGTGTTGATTATCGTCATATCATTCCGATGTCTATCTTTACTGGAGCCATCTTTATGTTGCTTGCAGATTTAGTCGGACGTATGATTCATGCACCAATGGAGACACCAGTTGTATCCATTGTTGCTGTTCTTGGACTCCCGTTCTTTCTATTTGTTGTGCGAAAAGGAGGAAGCGCATTTCAATGATTCCATCCCAACTAATACGCAAACAACGTATCATTATATTCATTTTACTACTACTTATTATCATGACGTCCATCATAGCAATTGGCGTAGGCCCATCTTCTGTGTCTATGGATCGTTTAATTCCGACTATTTTAGGAAACGGAACATTTAAAGAAGACTTCGTGTTTTTCTCTATTCGCTTACCACGACTTATTATTATCGTGTTAGCCGGCATGGCACTCTCACTTTCTGGGGCTATTTTACAGGCATTAACTAGAAACGACTTAGCTGATCCTGGAATCATCGGGATAAACTCGGGAGCTGGTGTAGCTATTGCCGTATTCTTTTTATTTATGCCAATAGAAGTAGGAAATTTTGTATATATGCTACCTGTTGTCGCTTTTATCGGTGCTATGGCTACTGCCATATTGATATATATATTTTCCTACCAAAGAAAAACCGGTCTAAATCCTATCCATCTTGTTCTTGTTGGGGTTGGATTTTCCATGGCATTATCTGGTCTTATGGTCATCCTCACATCCGGTGCTAAAAATGAGAAAGTCGACTTCATCGCTAACTGGTTGGCAGGAAATATATGGGGAACAGACTGGCCATTTATCTTAGCTCTGCTCCCATGGATTTTGATTTTATTTCCATATACATACATAAAATCACACCAGTTAAACATATTTGGGATGAGTGAACCAGTAGGTATTGGGCTTGGTATGCATGTAGAAAAAGAAAGAATCGTATTATTAATGGTAGCCGTTGCCTTAGGAGCTGCAACCGTATCTGTGACAGGTGGAATTGCCTTTATTGGATTAATGGCACCACATATCGCAAAA
The DNA here is from genome assembly GCF_013393565.1 of Virgibacillus sp. Lineage (NCBI taxonomy): Bacteria > Bacillati > Bacillota > Bacilli > Caryophanales > Bacillaceae > Virgibacillus > Virgibacillus sp. The sequence goes on along the minus strand of NZ_JABXHF010000009.1, from coordinate 18,197 downwards.
GGGCTCGTCGGGCCACGACATCAGCTATTCCTGCCAATCACTATTCTGATTGGTGCTTGGTTATTACTAGTAGCCGATACGATTGGCAGGAATATATTGCAGCCAGAAGGCATTGCCACAGGTATTGTCGTGGCAATTATCGGAGCACCGTATTTTATTTATCTACTATTAAGAAGCAAATAACATGAGCGAGTGGGTAGTGCCCACTCGATACCACCAATTTCTTTACCGTTTGTACGAAATTAAGCCCCCCTTCTAACATCAGTAGGCCATTTTCCACATACGCAGCTTTATTTTTTTGTACGAGTTTAATTAATGACTGGTTATCAAAACCGCCAATATAGGCATCATTAATTGTGATGAGGTCGTTTAGCTTATAAACTTTATTTTTCAAGCAATAGTTCTTTATTTCCATAATTTCACTCCGTATTATAGAAAATATTCTCCAGGCATTCACCTATAAGCATTAATTATAACGGCTAATAATGGATAGCTATACAAGATAAAAACAACACTAAATTCAGTAAATTCTTTTATTTTCAAAAGCTGATGATGTGTTGATTCTCAAGAAAACCATCACGCTTACGATACGCCACAACTTAAGCCTCCACATATACTTACTCCTGATCAGATATTTTTGCGTGGACAACAAAGCGCCCCTCATCCGGGTCGAGTGTATAATCACAAGTGGATAGTGTAATAATCGTATCCTTTTCATTCACGTGTACATCAGATTGGAATACTGATTTATCTTTAATTTCATTAACTAATTGTCTGTACTCATCTTGGGTAGAGAAATGTGTTTGAATATAATCAAAGTCTGTTGTCGTGTGATAGACAGAGAATACTTCTGCTTGATAGCTCTCATATTTCGTATCAAAATAAACGCTACGATGGTTTGAAAAAAATTCTTCATCCGTATATTTTCTTAAATTATGAAACATAGACCCATCCTTCATGTTATGCCCATATAAAACAATATTTGAATTGTATGCATTCACATTATTACGATAGTCCATAAAAATACTACCGGCTCTTGATTGTTCTTCTTTGTAATTCCGATATAAATAATGCTCATTATTCTCTGCTTGTAAAATTGGATAATTTATATTTGTCTTATCAATAGCAAGCCAACCAATAATGTCCGGGTTTATTTTGTGTAGCTCTTTAAATTGCTTTCTTATTTCACCTTTCTCAACTTCTGATGAATCTGAAGCCTTTGTTTGTGCTGCATATATATCCTGTACATCAGCCAGTACTTGTCTATTTTGATAGTAATTCAATCCTAATGAAACTAATTCATATGCTGAATAGACAAACACTCCAAGACATATAGTGATCAACAGATTAGAAAGCGATTTTCTGATTTTCTTACCACTCATTTTATCACTCCACATTTGAATCTTAAATTCCAATGGGTATTGTATAAATCCCTGTATCTTTGTTTTCTTTGATTAAAACATTTATTCCGTAAACTTCCTTCATAAGCTCATTAGTAATTACATCTTTGGGCACACCTTTTTTAACTATTTGTCCATGTTTCATAGCAATAATAATGTCACTATATCGGATTGCCTGATTAATATCATGAAGTACCATAACGATCGTTATACCTAAATCTCTATTTAGTTTTTTAATAAATTCTAATAGCTCATATTGATAATAAATATCCAAATAAGTCGTCGGTTCATCTAAAAACAGAAAAGGAGTACGTTGAGCTAAAGTTAGCGCAATCCAAACACGTTGTTGTTCTCCACCGGATAAAGTATATAGGGCATGGTTTTTTTTCTTAGATAAATTTGTTTTTTGGAGTGCCCATTCAATTACTTTAGCATCCTCTTGCTTATTATTAGCTAAAAATGACTTATATGGCAATCTGCCATAACTAATTAATTTTTCTACTGTCATATCAGCTGGTGCGCTGTTTCTTTGATGTACAACGGCTACCTTTCGGGCAAATTCTTTTGATCGAAATTCAACTAATTGTTTTCCGTCTAACCGAACATACCCTTTATGAGGAGTGATTTGATTGGACATTATTCCAAGTAATGTTGATTTTCCACTCCCATTTGGCCCAATAATTGTAGTAATTTTCCCGCGATTAATCTCTCCGTTTACATCAACCAAATGATTGTTTTTAAGGTCATACGAAAAAGTTATATCTTTAAGTTCCATAAACTCGATCACTCTTTCTAAGCAAAAATATTAGAAACGGTCCTCCTATTAACGCCATAATAATAGAAGCAGGAATTTCATTTGGTGCAATAATAATTCTCCCTAATGTATCGGATAATAATATTAACAAAGAACCTAAGAGTGCTGAAAAAGGAATAAGAACTTTATGATCAGTACCGACTAAGATTCGACCAATATGTGGGACAAGCAAACCCACAAATAAAAATAAACCTGCTGTTGCAGTAGCAATACCAGCTAACAAAACAGCAATTGATGAAATAACAAATCGAGCAATATTTACATTTAATCCTAAGCTTTTCACAGTTTTATCTTCTAAGGCTAAATAATTACACCAAGCAAAAACCAAACAGGCAAAAATCAACCCTATTGTACCGTAAACAACGATAATCTCAACATCCGCCCATTTTTTCATAGATAGCGTAGAAGTAGTTACTTCTTGTACCATGGAAGAGGTATAACTACCTCGATAATTAAAGGTTTGACTTAAGCTTGTAAAAATGGCATTAATCGCAACCCCAATTAAAATCATTCTTAAAGGATCTAAACCCGACTTCCAAGAAAATGAATAAACCAAGAAAAATGCAATTGCACCGCCTAAAAAAGCAAATAATGGTGTATAGAAGAATAACGTTGGAAAAATACTTATCATCAACATACTCATAAATCCCGCACCGGAAGATACACCAATAATTCCAGGTTCAGCTAATGGATTTCTCATTACTGCTTGAATAAGTACACCCGAAACAGATAATGCCGCTCCAGCAAAAATAGCGATTATAATCCTTGGTAATCGTAAATCTTTAACTACTTCGACGTCATTATTCGTTCCCGAAATTAAACCTTGAATAAGTTCCATAAAGGTTACACGAATACTTCCTGACATTGCCGAAAACAGGATTACGGAGACGAGTAATATAATAATTGTTACAAAACTAATGATTCGCTTATTCACTGTGGTCACTCTTTTCTATCTCCTTACCTTTATTTTCCTCAGGATACAACATGTTATATAATTCATCTAATGCTTCCGGGGCTGCTAGATTAGCTGTTGTCCCGAAAAGAAGTTCTTCTAAGTCGTATACTCGACCATTTTTCACGGCGTCAAAATGCTTCCAAATATCATTTTCTTTAAATTCCTTATCAAACATCTTAACGACTTCATCAGGCATACCATGTGCTGCTCGTAAAATAATATCTGGATTGGCCTGTTGTAAATGTTCCGTATTAGAAGCTAGGTATTCAACCTTCTCCCCTGAAAACACATTGACACCACCAGCTATTTCAACTAAATCTCCAATGTAGGAGCGGTCCGTTGCTACTAAATAACTACCTGGTACTCCCATTAAAATAAGAACACGTGGTGGTTTCTTACCATGCGTCTTTTTATTAATGTCTGCTACCTTTTCGTCAAAAGTTTGTACGATTTTTTTTGCCTCTGCTTCACGGTCGAATTCTTTGCCAAGATTTATTATTGCTTTATGCATATTTTCTACACTTTGGAGGTTAATATATCTCGTATCTATGCCCGCATCATCAAATACAGATTCTAGATCGTACTTTAGTGTTGTCACAGACAGTATTTTTTTTGGTTTTAGTGACATAATTAGTTCCATATCAGGACTCATTGGATTACCAACTTCTGTTACATCATCATACCTTTCTGGTAAATCTTTATAACTTGTCGGAATTCCGATTAAGTCTAGTTTTAGTGCATTCATTATTTCTGTAACGGCAACTGTAGTTGAAACAATACGATTATTATCAGGGTCACTTACTTCCCCCACAGTAGCTTTTCCTCCATCTGAGCAACCTACTAGCCCAACGACTACTACTACAATCAAAAGAAACATGTAGGCTTTTTTCATAAGTTTGCCCCACCCTTACACTGAAAAAATTGAATAATATTTACTTGCCTGAGAACATTGTTGTTTTCCTTATATACATACTTCAATTATTTTAAATCTGGAAAATAGCATTCTGGAGTCTTGTCAATTGTGACAAGACTCCAATATCAATCTTTTATTAAATAGAACGGAATTTTTTACGTAATTTAAATGCTATAGGAATAAACGAACCAAATAATAAACTAGCAAACAAAATAATTTTAGCTGGATCATTAGTGGTTGGATTATTGGTTTTATTTACATCTTTCTTTGCAGCTAATTCCTGTTTATCGCCTTGGTCTGCATTACGATCAAATTTTGGGCCCTGACCATTATTATTTAGCTTTTTTATTGGTAACTGTATTTCGTCTTCTACTTTTATTTTTGGATACGTTTCTCTACCCCTAAGAAGCTCAATAGAACTAGGATCAATATGAAATTGCACATCATATTCATGATGATAACCTATTTCTGGAATATCTACTTTTACCCACTCATTCAGTTTCTTATCTAAATTTTCCACAGCAAATTCAATCACACGAGTATCTGCTTTAGGATCATGACTTAAAACTTTGGGTTTTATTAGCTTTCCATTGTGGTATACTTTGAAATCGGTAATCCACGAACTGTTTTTAAAGGTAATGGCAACTCTTTTTTTTCCGTCCTTTACTTTTAAACTAGCAGGACTAATGACATAATCATCCATTACAGATTTCTGATCTGTATCCTGTTTTAACACTCTATAAGCAATAGAATATTCTCCATTCTTCAAGTTCTTTGGATCAATTTTTTGTCTGTCTGAAGAATTTTGATTAAGTTCCTTATTTTTATTTCCATGTTTATTTTTATGTTTATCCTCTGGATCGTTATTTGATTCGTTTTTGTCTTTATTTGCATCTTCTTTCGGACCCACATTTGAATCTGTAGGTTTTTCTTTTTCTACCTTTTTTATACTAGATTCATTAAAAGATAATTGATCACCCGTGTGAACGCCTGCTTTGTACTGAACCCGTGCTTTCATTGGAGTAATAAGTTCTCTTAGTGCATATGTGACAATTCTGGAATTCCGCTGTTCATTTATTTCCTCTTGTATTGGTTCTTGTCCATCAATTTGAAATCCAGTTACTGTTTGATGATCCTTTAAGGTAAGTTTCACATATGTTTTTCCATCTTTTACATATATAAAAGCCGATTCATCGATATAACGTGCCATTCCTGATGGTTTATTTTCCTTGGCATGTAACGTAGCAACATTAATTGTATAATTCCCATTCTCTAATTCGATAACAGATGGCTTTTCTAACTCTGAATCAGGTTCTTCTGGCTTTGGCGTTTCTGGATTAGTTGGCTCTTCTGCCAATGGGATATTTGACGTATCAAATTTAAAGCGAATATTATATTTGTTATCATATTCAAATCCGGGGATCCCCGTAACAATAATATGCACTTTGGCATTTACAACTTCTTCAATATTGTTAACTTCAAATTGTACTAGACGTGTATTATCTGTTTTATTTTCACTAATGACTGTAACATCAACAAATTCTTGCCCATTGTTAACTTTAAAGTACTGCCACCATGAACTGTTTTTTAAAGTAGCTTGTATTTTGTATTTTCCTTCTTCAATAAACAGTTTGGCTGGCTTCTCCATATAACCATCAGCTACTGATACTTTGTCCTCATTTTCTTTCCAAATTTCAAATGGTAATTCATATTCTCCATTAGCAAATACTTTATCAACTTCCTCAGCTGATAATGAAGATAATGATGAAGTAATGCCCATAACGATTAAGATGGCAACTAAAAACAAAGCCCCTAATTTTTTCATCTTTCTCCTCTTTTCTGTTTATTTTTATTTAACTGATATTTTCCTTAAGATCACGAACCCTGAAGCAAATAACGTTGCTGTCAATAAGAAAACAGGGGTGTTATCTGAAGTTTTTGGATTTTTTTCAGGTTCTGATTTGTTCCCAGTATGTTTCGTTCCATCGGTGGATTGTTTTTCAGCTTCTACGTTATTCTTAGATTCATTATTTGCAGGTGAAGACGTCTTATCTCCCATCTTTAAACTTGAGGTATCAAATTGAAACCGAATATTATATTTGTTGTCATAATCTATATCTGGCACAACCACATGTATATTTGCATCCAGTATCTGATTCAAATCTGCAACATCAAACTGAACAACCCTTGTATCATTACTCTCACTGACAACAGTGACTGGCTTTGATTGAATATGAAAAGACTTCCACCATGAACTATTCTTCAAAGTAAGTTGCACGATATTCTTTCCATTTTTAACAATTAATTTACCTGGGGATTTTAAATAATCATTCGTCATTGATCTCTCATTTGAATCCCCTTTCAATACTGTGAAAGGTAAATTATATTCCCCTTCATCATAATTCGACGCAGCTTCTATAGATGTACTTTCGACAGAGAAGACTGCTATTAACATTAATAAAAATAAAATTATTTTCTTTTTCACTTTGTTCATTCCTCCTTCGAGCTCATCTTTTTTCTAATTTTATAAAACACTACAGAAAAAACTATTAAAGCAATCAATAAAAGAGTACCGTAGAGCAATGTATTTGATTCCTTTGGTTCCGTTGATTTATTGGAGACCTTTGAATCCTTTTCTTCCATCGCTAAAAAATCTTCATCACTTATATCCATTTTTTCTATCGTTTGTTGATCTAATTTCTTTAAAGTATCTAAGTCAAAATCAAATCGTACTGTATATCGATGATCATAAACAGGATCCATTGTTTCAATAAACACATGCATTTTAAACGCAATGGGTTCAGTTAAATCTCGATCTACCTGAAATTGAACTATTCTTGTATTTTCCTTTTTATTCTCTTGAATTACTTTCACATCAACAAAAGAGTCCCCTAAAGGTGACTGTAACTCCTTGGTCCACTCACTATGATTTAACATAAACCGTATATAATGCTTACCATTATGTACAATGTATGTTGCTGGTTTCTCAAAATAGTCATTGGCAATAGATACTGAATCTGTTTGTGCGTGTAGTATAACGTAATCCAATGAGTATACTCCTTCTTCTACATTTGGTAACTTAGACTTTGCATAACTAGTTTCTACAGGAAACCAAATATGGGAGACAGAGTACAGGAGTACTAAAATAAGTATTAAAATTTCAGACCAACGTTTTTGCATTTATTCCCCCCCTGCTTCCAAAGATATTGATTCTCATTCTCAAATAGAATTAAAATAAAAGAAGTTTTCATAACTTCTAAGTCTTAAAATCTATTTGTAATTAATTACGATCACCCTTTTATTAATAATGAGAATCATTTTCAATTACCCATCAACTAATACCTTAGCAAAATAAAATGTAATGTCAACCACTATTTCTGTTTTTTTCTTTATTTATGCAATTATCTGCAATTATATTGACAATGATAATCATTATCAATATAATTGCAGATAATTGCGAATGAAAATCAATAATAGGGGTGTATATAGATGCGTAATTATTTATTTATTACTTTACTCTTTTTACTTATATTCCTTGTTGGATGTAATAATCAGGATGACCAATCAGAACAACATGAAACGCAATCAAAAGGGGATACAATTTCCGTTACAGACTCCTCCAAGCGAACGATTGTTTTGGAAAAAGCACCAGAAAAAATTGTTGCTTTAAGCAATGGCGACGTAGATATTATCTATGCCTTAGGACATAAAGTAGTTGGTCGCCCATCAGGAAAAACAATAGTTAGCGAGGCTAAAGACGCTCTGGAAATAGGTTCTAATCATAGCTTAGATTTGGAAAAAATAACTTCCTTAGAACCTGACCTCGTATTAGGGAACCATCCAATGAATATGAAGGACATACAAGCAGTAGAAGATATTGGAGCTGAGATGGTATTAACAAGTGCCAATTCGGTGCAAGACATTCAGAAACAAATTTCTCTATTTGGAGATTTATTAAACAAACAAGATAAAGCACAACAAATCGTACATAAAATAGATAACAAACGAAAAGAAGTAAAAGAAAACACAGTAGAAAAAAAGCCTAGAACACTATTGATCTATGGTGCACCTGGAACCAACATGGCAGCATTACCTAATTCTCTCAGTGGAAATATTTTAGAATTAGCTGGAGGAATAAATATTGCTAGTGATTATCCAAGTTTAGAAATGTATCCACAGTATGCACAATTAAACACAGAGAGAATTATAGAATCCAATCCAGAAATCATTCTTTTAATGACACATGGCAATCCAGAAAAAGTAAAAGAGAGTTTAATAAAGGAAATGTCGCAAACAGCCGGCTGGGATGAACTGGATGCTGTGAAAAATAATCGCCTGGTTATTCTTCCTTCTAATCTGTTTGGAACAAATCCTGGAACAAAAGTAATTGAATCCATTGATTATCTATATGATGTACTAAAAAACACGAGGGAATAGTGGGATGTCAGTGCAAAAAAGAAGTATGCGTAGGAAATATATAACGATTATTACTCCTCTTCTCTTAATACTTGTCACTCTGTATGGTATTTCTTATGGCCCAATTTCCATTTCTCTCACAGAAATATGGACTGCATTGTTTACAGAGGAAAACACCATGCAGAAAAAAATAATTATGGATATACGCCTACCACGAGTATTAATTGGATTACTCACAGGAGCGTGTTTAGCAGCTTCAGGTGCTATATTACAGGGTGTTATGAAAAATCCATTAGCTGATCCTGGAATCATTGGCGTCTCATCTGGTGCTGGACTTGCAGCAATAATTACGATGGTTTTGTTACCACAGTTCATCAACTTATTACCTATAGCTGCATTTATCGGCGCACTTTTTACATCACTCTTAATTTATTTATTAGCGTGGGATCGTGGCGCTTCTCCTGTAAAAATTATACTTGCCGGTGTCGCTATAAATGCTTTATTGGGGGCAATCATGAGCGGGATCATGGTTTTATATAGTGACCGTGTTCAAGCTGTCTTACCTTGGCTCTCTGGTGGCTTAACTGGCAAAGGGTGGTATCAACTGGAATTTATGGCTCCATATGCTCTTTTTGCGCTTCTTCTATCCGTATTGGCTATTAAACCTGCAAATGTTCTACTGCTTGGTGATGACTCAGCTAAACTTTTAGGAGAACATGTAGAAATACAACGTTTTTTACTCATCACACTAGCTTCTTTATTAGCAGGTGTAGCTGTTAGTGTAGCTGGACTAGTGGGATTTGTCGGATTAGTTATTCCACATGTGATTCGACTTTTAATTGGTGATGATTATATCTTTTTATTACCTTTAAGTATTATCAGTGGTGCTATACTCGTTGTGTTGGCAGACACTATTGCGCGATCTTGGTTTGATCCGATTGAAATACCCGTTGGCATATTACTTGCTTGCCTCGGAGCACCGTTCTTTTTATATTTACTCAAGAAACGGAGGATATTGTGATGAATGCTATCCAAACCAATTGTATTTCATTAAATGTCCATCATTTTAAATTGGATAACATCTCTTTGACTATTCCGAACCAAAAAATTAGTTCTATCGTAGGGCCAAATGGTTCAGGTAAATCAACGCTTTTAAAAATTATTAGTAATCTACTTAAGGCAGATCAAGGTTCTGTTTATATATATGAAAAAGAAGCCCAGTGTTATAAAAATAAAGAGTTCGCGCAAAAAATTACTATGTTACAGCAGTCAAAAAATCAACTACCTAATTTAACAGTTAAAGAACTCATTTCTTTTGGTAGATCACCATATAAACATTTTTTTAGCAATCAATTATCTATGGAAGATGAACAAATAATTTCTGAGGCGATGCAGATTACAAATATAACAAATTATAAAAATCGTCTGTTTTATAGTTTGTCTGGTGGAGAACAACAGAAAGTACGGATTGCAATGGCTTTAGCCCAAAAAACTAGTATCTTATTGTTGGATGAGCCAACAACTTATTTAGATATTTCACACCAATTTGAAGTTATGGAACTCCTGCAATATATTAACAAGCATTTTAATATAACTATTATTATGGTTTTGCATGATTTACAACAAGCAGCAACATACAGTAATTATATGATTGCATTAAAACAAGGTAAAATAGTACAACGCGGTATCCCCAACGAAGTGTTAACGAAAGAATTTTTACAAAGTGTCTATAATCTACAAGCACGAATTAAATTTGAAGATGGTTATCCACTAATCATACCTAATATAAGGAGGTAACATCGTGTACATTGTTACAAATACGACGAAAATCAAAAAAAATCAAGCACATAAGCTGATAGAGCGTTTTAATAAAGTAGGTCATATTGAATCAATGCAAGGATTTTTGGGACTTGAAGTACTAATAACAGATAAATTAAATGATTACGATGAGGTAAATATCGTAACTCGATGGGACTCAGAAAGTTCTTTTAAAAAATGGATAAAGAGCGATGCTTTTAAAAAAGCACATACGCATGATGGCGGAAAACCTGAATACATTATTACCAATACCATCTCTTATTACGAAGTCAAAATCATTCGTAAACCAATCGCTTCTGCGTAAATTAGTATATGAACCTGTATTTATATAACTAAAAGAAATAGGTGTTTGAAAATATTTTCACACCCCGATATGAAATATCAACTGTAGTGAACTTCACCCCTATTTGTTAGAACACAAATAGGGATGATTTTACTACCTTTACCTTTGCATATAAATGCTGTGAGGCTCTCAGAGAAGAGTGCTACGGAACAAGTTATAACACAGGTTATATAGATTGAATATATCATGGCTTGTTTTTCATTGTCTCGCTTTATTCTTAAATTTTGATATCATAAAGTAATTGCTTTTATTTAGTTTAGGTACTATACTAAATAACATGAAGAATAAAAAATACATTACAAATAACGATTTAATCCCTAACAGCCAGCATATCGGTAGATTAATCTTGCAACTTCAACGACTCGAACGAAACCCTCGTACCTTTGGTAAAGCAGGTACGTTGACTCCAAGTGAGATTCATGCAGTAGATGCAATTGGAGAAGACGGAAATGTACTTATGAGCCAGATTGCAGAACGACTTGGAATTACCAAAGGAGCAATCACACAGATTATTAGTCGGTTGGAAAAGAAAGAAATTGTTTTTCGGACTTCACATCCCGAAGATTCAAGAGCAGTGTTAATTTCATTAACTGAAAAGGGAGTAGTAGCTTTTCGAGCACATATGGAACTTCATCAGAACTTTTACCAAAAACTTAGTAAACAGCTAAATGCTGACGAAATTGCTATTTTTGAAAAATGTATAAAGATTTTTTCATCATTACTAGACGAAGTAGATGATTGAATGCCCCATCTGCAAGTAGTAGATCAGTTTTAATTGCAGATGGGGGATTTTTAAAATTAAATAGTTTAGCACCTAAACTATTTAACGAACAAGATTCCTATTTCAAAAAACATATTTTTATTGAGGAGAGATAATATGGGGATTACTTTTGCAATTTTATCAGCCTGCACGTTTGCTATAAACAACGTGGTTGTAAAGAAAGGTATCATGCGAGATACTCATAACGATAATGGCTTATTTATTACTGTTATCATAAATATAATTCTTTTGGGTTTATTATGCTTCATTGTTATTGGAATAAGAGGATGGAATTTTGAGTTTTCATGGACAGCTATCTTCTTCTTTTCACTTGCTGGATTATGTACAACAGGGATAGGTAGATTTACATTATTTTCAAGCATTTCATATATAGGACCATCAAAAGCATCGGCAATTCGTAACTCAACGCCCATTTTTACAACTTTGTTTGCCCTTATTATTATTAAAGAAAATATTGCGTTTTTACCAGGCGTTGGAATGGTACTCCTACTTGGAGGAATAATTAATGAAGGAATAAGAATTTCCACGTCTAAGACATCGAAACAAGAACATATCCCTAATTCCTTTACAGTTCATTCTAAGAAACATCAGTATCTAGGCGTAGGGTTGGCTTTATTATCAGCTTTAACTTTCGGAGTTGGTCAAGGATTTCGTAAACAAGGCTTAATAGAAACGAATGACGCATTTTTAGGTGCATGGATAGGAGCTTTGGCTTCTTTTATTTTCTTAATTCTTTATAAAACCGTTCGCAAAGAATTTACAGCAGCAAAATTAAAGAAGAGCTTTACTACGAGGAACCCTTTCTATTTAACTGCTGGCGTTCTAACAAGTCTTGGTCCACTATTCTTTTTCCTGGCTGCGCAAACGATGGAAGTTTCCTATGTAAGTGTAATTGCAGCTACAGAACCATTAATTACTATTTTAATTAGTGCAGCTATTTTTAAAGGGATTGAATCAATTACTATAGGTACTTGGCTAACCATTTTTATAATGCTCTTTGGAACAATATTGATCGCAATTAATATGTGAGCTAACTAACGATAAATTTTTACTTCTGACTGGTTCCAAAAATACATGTTGATAAATCTATGATCAACTTAAATTTCATCTTCAAAAGTGGGGGATTCTTCCCCCCACTGATTAGCCGTACCCATAACCTAAAAGTACTTTTACGATAGGAAGATCTATTGCTTTTATCTGCATTAGATTTGTCCACATACATTTGCAATTCTTGCAATGAGAGTTTTACAGCTTCTTACATTGGTAAAAATTCAGACATCTGTCGTTCATGCTTGTCGAGCATAATCTGTCCCACCTTAATGCCCTGCTCACGCAACACCTCCATATTCTGCACAATGAATTCGTCGCTACCTACAACATAGAATAGTCCATCCTTGTCTGCAGAAAGATTTTTCACTTCTTCATAATATTCTTTACGATTATCGACAAATTGTGATGTGAACTTCTTGTCCAATGAAGATTCAAAAATATTAGTGAATAAAAAACCTTGCGATGAATCGATGTTCAGAGAATGAATGTGTTTGACGTTGTCCGCACGTTCGAAATACTCAAGCACCAATGGTCTGAAAGTTGCCAAACCGACACCTGATGACAGCAGATAAACATTTTTGTCTTCTCTTTTAAGGGGTACATTTGAATGCGTTTTAAATATTGCAACTTGATTGCCCACTTCAAGATTCCTTAAAATCGTTTTAAACTCCGAACACTGCTCTCTGATGCGTGTCGTAATCCCAATTGAATTTTCGTTCGGTAAAGTTGAGATTGACATGTGGCGAATCAGGGAGCGGTTTGGTTTATCTCCTGCATTAAAACCTTCCAGCGCAAAATGAGTGTGGGAACCTTCTTCCCATGTAAAGCCTTTCGGACAGTCTAGCAGGTACGTTTTAACTTCAGGGGCTTCTTCAATAATCTTATTTATTTTAGTCCAGTATATTTGCATGATATATTCTCCTTATTCCATTATATAGATTTGTTACTATCAAATATACAGCAATTGATAACTATTCTCAATTAATTATATGATTATATCATAAAATCTAGCGACTTAAGTTTTCTAACAAAGCAAAAGCCGCAAACTAAATGATGTATTTACTTTCCTATAGTGAAAAAAGACACCTTGTCAAGATGCCTTTTCGTAATATATATTTTATTGTTCTAGTTTTCCTTTTAAAAATCTTGTATTTAGTTTGCTTCTGACTCAAACTGATCAATTATTTTATCCATTGGAAAATAAACAAAATCATTTTCATCGGTTTCTTGTTCATTTCGATGCATCGATACTTCAGCAAGATCAACAAAATCTATGGTTAGTACTTCCCAGCCTTCATGTTGCAAAAATTCATCACCGGCACTACTATAAGCAATTTGAGCTAACAAAGTTTTATCATTTATCGTGTCGTTATCGCCAATTATAATGGAAGCTTTTATTTCTCCATCGTTCATCGTTAATTTTTGTATTTCATCATTTTCTTCTAATACATGATCCTCTAATAATTGTGTTGCTTTATCCACATTCATACCTTTGTTTTGTTCTTGTTTCTCTTCCGTCTTTTGATTATCTGCCTCTTCTTGTTCCTTATTTTCTTGCTCCGTCTCTTTTTCATTTTCTGCCTTTGCTTCGCTCTCAGTTTCTCCAGAACAAGCAGCCAATGAAAGGCTCAAAATACTAATAACAATTAAAAACAATACTTTTTTCAAATCTGTATCCTCCAAGCAGTAGTATAAAAATATTATGCTGTATGGAGGAAGATTTTGCAAGATAAAAATGGTTTCTAAGCAAGCAAAATATCATGTACGTGCAGTGAAAAAACACACGACATTCATTAGGAATATATTTGCCAATGAACATTTCTACTTTCATATAGTGCATGCCGATGTAAAGCATAAAGCTGTCATAGAAATGCTCCAAATATCTTAGCTTTTTGCTTCAATTATCTCCAAGAACGCAAGAGAACCAAATTTAAATCTTCTCGACTTCCATGTATTTTAAAATCCTTAAAAGAATTTTATCCATAAAAATCGCAGAAAACCCCCTTTGAAAATAAAATTTAAGACTTGAAAACTACTACTATCCTTCTATCAATTAATAATAATTTTATGAAAGTTTATTTTTTTAACCGTTCATTTTATAATAGAATCATCACCCTATACATAGTTTTATTGCTGTGATTAATTGATCAATACGGATTTAATCTATGATAAAAGAAAGGGCTTGTTACTATGGAGCTTCGACAAATTAGATACTTTGTAGCCATTGCAAACTCTAAAAGTTATTCAGAAGCAGCAAATAATTTATTTGTGACGCAACCAACCTTAAGTTGGAACATACAAAAGCTAGAAGAAGAATTAAACGTTCGTTTATTTTATCAAACAAATCAAGGGTTAAAACTAACCGAGGCAGGAAACATATTCTATGAAAAAGGAAAAGACATTCTTATTCATGTAGATGAATTAACAGAAACCATTCAGCAACTCCATCAAAAGGAAAACAAAACACTAAAAGTTGGCCTAACTGTTCTTTTTGCTATTCAATATATGAAAGAAATTGTTCATTTTACTTCTACCCATCCTGAAGTTGAAGTATCCCTTATTCAAACTGGATCTATTAAATTGCAAAAAATGCTCGCCAACAAGGAACTAGATATTGGATTATTATCTTTCCCTATTTATGAGCCTTCCATTACTATTGAAAACTTGAACACTTCTAATCCAGATTACTCAGTCGCTGTTGTCATGCCTTTTAACCATCCATTAGCTGAGAAAAAATCCATACAATTCTCCGATTTAAAGGGTGCTTCCATTTGTTCATTTTCTTCTAATTACGTATTGGGAAAAATACTTCATAAATCCTGTCAGGAAAATGGATTTCAACCAAATATTATTTTTATGAATGACAACTGGGAAGTTTTATTACAGAATACGCTTATTACAGGTGGTGTCACCTTAATGCCAAAAGCACTTGAACGCCTGAGTAACTATAACAATTTAAAATGGATACCGCTTAATGATAAAGCAAATTATTTTAAAATAGGAATTGCAAAAAGAAAAAATGAACACTTAAAAGATATTGCTATACGTTTCATTGATACGATAAAAAAGAATTAACTAAAATTATTTGAAATCCAACTAAATTTTTCGTTTTTTAAAAAATTATGCGAATAACAGATAAAGGTAGGTTATTTTAAAATGATTGTCATAGAACACCTCAAAATTGGGTTTTATGAATTGCTATAATTCCTCGCTACTTATGTTAGGAATCTACAAGATACATTCGCAATCGATTTGACAACGAGCGGGCATCATTCATGACTAAGGAGACAGCATCAAAGAGATATTGGCTCATACTTGTCATGATCATGACCGCTCTTCTATACCCTAAATTACCTTGTTATCTCGTACCCTATAACGAAGAACAAACACTATTCATCCATTATGATTTGTTCCTTAGCGTGTATTAATTGCGTAATTAATGTATTATATGGAGTCTCAAAGCTAAGTTCTTTCGACATTCGGGCTACAGCACCATTTAAAAAATCCACTTCTGTTAAACGATGGTTTTGAATGAGATCTTGGTGCATGGAGGGATAGTGACTTCCAACTTTTCTAGAAGACTGTAAAATATATTCAACTATATCATCCTCATCTAGTATTGTTCCCTTTTCCTTGGCTACTTTAACAAACTCCTTCGCGATATGACGAATAATCATTTCGGCTTGATTCGTTGATACGAACTCTGCCAAGTTACAATCAAGTAGTGCACAAATTGCATTCATCGCTCCATTAACACATGCTTTTCTCCAAATAGAATATTTAACATCCTCACTATAGTATGCTTTAAAACCAGCTTGATTGAGCATACCTACAAGTTGTAAGGCCTTTTTCTCTTCACGATCTCCTGGTGTAAAGTTCTGAATTTCAATGGTGCCAGATCCCTCAAAGATAACGTGGCCAGAACCTTTCAATCCTGAAGTATAAATGGTCACACCCATAAAAATGTTTTTAACAGGAAGGTATTCTTTTAATATATCTTCATGGCCAATTCCATTTAGTAAACTAATCACACTTGTATTTTCCCCTAAAATTGGTTTTATGTCCTCTAGCATATCCTGCAAACCCATTGATTTTGTGAAAACGAAGACAAGATCAACTTCCTCAGCCACTTCATGGGGATAAAAGATAGGAATGTTAACTATTTTTCTGTTATTTCCATCTTGAACGATGAGACCATTTTCCCGAATGGAATCAATATGTTCTTTCCATTTATCAATTAAGATAACATCATTTCCTGCTTCGTAAAGCATGTAGCCAAACCGACTACCCAACGCTCCAGATCCTGCGATTGCTATTTTCATTATCTCACCTACTACTTTTTTTACACAACAATTGCCTTTCTGTCGTGTTCTTTAAAAACTTGCGCTTTTTCTTGACCAACTAAAACACGCCTCGCTCCTTTAGCAAGTGCTACCATTTCTGCTTCCCCCGGAACAAAGAAAACAGGGGCAATAAAAGAGGTTCTATCTTTCACCAGACCGGTAATAAACTCCGAATAAGCAAGTCCACCAGTCATAATAATTCCATCCACTTTTCCGTAAAGAACCGTAGCGAGTTCACCAATTGTCTTTGCTATTTGGTAAGCCATCGCCTCTAAAACAAGTTTTGCTTTTTCATCCCCATTTTTAGCTTTTTCCTCAACAATACGAGCGTCATTTGTACCAAAATAAGAGACAAGTCCACCTTTTTTCCGTGTCAAATCCGTCATTTCTTTTTTCGTACGTTCAAAACACAATGGAATAACTTCTTTTAATGGGAGACCGCCAGAACGTTCTGTTGAAAATAAACCTTCATCATCAGATACAAGATCAATCATACGGCCGTTTTTATGAACACTAGCTGAACTTCCTCCGCCAACATGTGCTACAATAAGATTGCTTTCTTCATAAGGCTTCTGTAACTTTTCTTCTGCAATTTTCATACAGACAGCTCGCATATTTAACACATGACCAATACTTTTACGCTCTATGTCTGCAACCCCTGAAATTCGTGCAACATCATCCATTTGATCAACCGTTACAGGATCATATATATAGGCCATACAATCCAATGTGCCAAACGCTTGAGCAACCCCTTTTGCCAGCGTAGCTCCCAAATTTGAAGCGTGTTGTAAGACAGGACGATTTTTTAAACAATCTATCATTGCGTCATCAACAATATATGCACCTGCATTAACTGGAGGTAACAATCCTCCACGACCTACAACCGCATCGAAAGAACCATTCGTCATGTTTTGTTCTGTTAACCACATGGTAATCTCTCTAAATCGAAAATCATATTGATCCATGATAGAATCGTATTTAGCAATATCATCATAGGAATAGGTTAATTCTTTACTTAAAATCAATTCATCATTTTCAAAATATGCAAGTTTTGTTGATGTTGCTCCAGGATTTATAGATAGAATACGATCCGCCATCTTCATTTACTCCTTCCTCTTTTTGTGCATGGCTAATTTGTAATGCCAACAGAAGAGAATATCGTTTTTCCAGTGTACTTGAACTTCTAGATGTTAAAACAATTGGAACTTGAGCCCCAAGAATAATGCCAGCCATTGTGCCGTTAGCAAGTAGGAGCATACTTTTGGATAGTGTATTACCGGCTACAACATCAGAAGCAACTAATACATCTGCATCCCCGTTAATTTCTCCTTGGTATCCTTTTTCAGTCGCAATGGAAGGTCTGA
>NZ_JABXHF010000097.1:0-12070 GCF_013393565.1 Virgibacillus sp. | reverse complement strand
TTTCAGCATACGGATCAAGTAGCTGCTTTGGAGTTGAATATTTCTTGCCCCAATGTAAAAGAAGGAGGTATTCAATTTGGTACAGATCCCTTTATGGCGCAGAAAGTCACTGAAGCTGTAAAAGAAGCTACAAATCTCCCGGTCTATGTTAAATTATCACCGAATGTTGCTGATATTGTAGGCATGGCAAAAGCGGTTGAAAAAGCAGGAGCAGACGGTTTGTCTATGATTAATACACTGACAGGTATGCAAATTCATTTAGCCACAAGAAAACCAGTCATTGCGAATAAAACGGGCGGGTTATCTGGACCTGCCATTAAACCAATCGCTATACGAATGATTTATGAGGTGAAACAACATGTTTCTATTCCAATTATTGGCATGGGTGGCATTATGCACGCGGAAGACGTATTAGAATTTCTATTAGCAGGAGCAAGTGCTGTTGCTGTTGGTACAGCTAATTTTCAAAACCCCTACGTATGTAAGGAAATTATTGATCAATTACCACATACGCTAATGCAGTATGGTTTTAGCTCCGTAAAAGAAGCCATTGGAAAGGGGATTGTTTAATGACTGCATCTATTTATCTGGCATTAGATTTTCCAAACTGGCATACAACAAATCAATTTTTAACAAAGCATGATTTAATTGGTGTTCCAGTAAAAATAGGGATGGAGTTATTTTATCGTGAAGGCCCAGCGTTAATAGAAAAATTAAAGCAAAATGGGCATTCCATATTTTTAGATTTAAAACTACATGATATACCAACAACAGTAAAAAAAGCGATGCGTAATTTGGCAAAATTAGAAGTAGATATGGTCAATGTTCATGCTTTAGGTGGAAGTGCTATGATTCAAGCAGCAAAGCAAGGATTAGCGGAAGGAAATACGCGTTTTCAGACCAAATTATTAGCAGTTACGATTCTAACATCGATGGATCAGACATATATGGAACAAAATTTGCGACTACCTGGAACGTTAGAAAGTAATGTACTTCATTTTGCAAAGCTTGCTGAAAAAAACGGTGCGGATGGTGTAGTATGTTCCGTTTACGAAGCAAATGCTGTAAAGAATGTATGTGGCAATTCTTTTTTAACGGTCACGCCTGGGATTCGATTGGTGGATGCACAAGATGACGACCAAAAAAGAATTGCTACCCCAAGCTATGCCAAACAACATGGAGCTAGTGTGATCGTTGTAGGGAGAACAGTAACGCAAGCTGACTCACCGAAACAAGCATATGATCAAATTAAAGGAGAGTGGGCAAATGGCAACAGGTGAAGAGGTTATACGTGAGTTATTACAAATAAAAGCCGTACAGATTAAAACAGAAGGATATTTTACATGGACATCAGGAATTAAATCACCAATCTATTGCGATAATCGTTTAACGATGTCGTACCCAATTGTACGCCGAAAAATCACCCAGGCATTTGCAAGGATTATAAAAGAACAACAAATTCAATTGGATTGTATTGCTGGTTGTGCAACAGCAGGTATACCGCATGCCGCATGGTTAGCTGAAGCGCTTGATTTGCCAATGGTGTATGTTCGTTCCAAGCCGAAAGCGCATGGGAAAGGTAATCAAATTGAAGGAGAAGTAGAGCAAGGCCAAAAAGTAATTGTGATTGAAGATTTAATTTCTACAGGTGGCTCAGCTATTGCGTCAGCCAAAGCTTTACATGCAGCTGGAGCTGAGGTGACAGGTGTGTTAGCCATTTTTACATATGGGTTGAGAAAAGCGGAGGTGGCTTTTCGTGAATCTGGTTTCCATTATCATACGATTACAGGATTTGATGCATTCATTCAAGTGCTAGAAGCTGATGGCAAGATTAATCAAATGGATAGCAAACAATTATTGGCTTGGAAAGAAAGTCTCAATTAGTAAAAGGTTACGTATGGAAAGGAGGGCTATTGTATTGAATCTTACATTAGACCTCCGTTTTGATATGGCTAAGAGCAATCCGTGAGGAAGAAAAGGTCATACTTTATTTTTCATGCTCCATTAAAACCGACCATTCATCAATAGAAAACTGCAGTGGTTTCTCATTTCTTTTTTTAATTTGATAATAGTTTGTTATATCTGTATCTGCTTGTAATAGACGTTTGCTGACGGTGTTTTTTTCATCTTCATGACATAAAGTGCGATCTAGCCACTTATTAACAGATAACGTCTTTTTATGAGTATGTTGCTGACTTATTTTTAGTCCATGTTGTTTAAATAGACATTTCCACTCTTCTTTAGTAAGGAATTTGACATGGCTTTCATCCCGCATTTTTTCCACCTGATTCATGAATATCGCGTGCTGTTTATTGTTTGGAACGATATTGTCAATGAACAGGAATTTTCCATCTTTTTTTAATACGCGCTTTACTTCACGAATAAATTGGTCAGGATTCGGAAAATGATGTGCAGCAATTCGACATGTGATGAGGTCAAATGAAGCATCTAAAAAGGGCAGTTGTTCTGCGTCTGCAATAATATATATAAGGTTAGTTAGTGCTTGTAAATGTTGTTTCGTATTTGCAAGCATTTCTTTGGTTAAGTCCGTTGCGTATACGATACGTACATACGGGGATAGTTGTTTAGCAACATGTCCCCCTCCTGTTGCTATATCTAACATTTCCATCGTAGGTGCAGGGTTTAGCCATGTACTTATTACTTCTTGACTAATTCCCAATGCATGCGTAGTACTTGTTACATAATCTTGTGGGCGTTTAGCAAACGTTTTTTTTACTAATTCCTTTTCCAGCATAAACTCCTCCTTAGGTAATTATTTTTATCTTGTATTTTAAGCATAAAACATGTCATGATATAATTAAAATATTGAATAGTTATAGTATTTGATAAGCAATTTTTATCAACTTAATTAAAGAAAAACAAAGTGAGGAAGTGGAGTTTATGAAAATAGACGACTACAAACTATTGTTAAAGTTGCAAGAAATTGGAACCATTCGAGGTACAGCAAAAACAGTACTGATTTCTCAGCCTGCAGTAACCCAACGTTTGAAATATATGGAGGAATATTTTGGACATAATGTATTTATTCGTACCCCGAAGAAGCTTATTCCAACACCAGAAGGGGAAATAATTTTACAACACGCTATGGAGGTAATACAACGAGAAAATGCATTGCAAAATAAACTAGCTATATCTAGTAACGAAGTGCAAGGGACATTATCGATTGCTTGCTCTTCCCTTATCTCGCAACGGTATTTACCAGCTTTGTTAGGAAGATTTACAGCCAAATTCCCTAAAGTTGCCATCGATCTAGTGACAGGTATTAGTGAAGACATTAAACGAAATCATAAAGATTATCATGTTTGTATTATCCGTGGAGAAAAATTGAAAGAGACTACTTGTCTTCCATTATTTGATGATCCATTATATATTTTTGATACAGAAGCGTTTCCTGCAGATTCTATTAAAGAACGTCCACTCATTGCATTTAGTTCTGATGATAGTATGCATGAATTAGTAGATCATTGGCTCTATGTACATCAAGATAAAATAAAACCGATTAAAACAATGACGGTTGATCAAATAGAGACGTGCAAGCAATTAATGAAGCAAGGGTTAGGAATGGCTGTGTTACCTGAAAGTGTCTCTGATTTTATGAAAGAAGACTATCCTTATTTACCGCTTCTGTTAAATGGGGAACCTGTCTCTAGAAAAACATGGGTTTGTTTTCAAGAGGGAATTCGTTCTTTACCACAAGTGAATCATTTTATAGAAGAATTGACATCCTTTTTAACGCCATCTAAATCTTGATGTTTAAAAGTGCGAATAGGAAGGTATATTACTAGTACGTGGTTTCTAATGGCACCCTGTTACTTGCAAATCATAAAGTAATGGTGACATACAGAAATCAAGTGTTTAAGTAATTTTGATCATGGGATTATGGTCTATAAAAAAGGAGTGCTTAAAGATGGCAAATGTAATTTTTACATCGAAGGCGACAGCAAAAAATGGACGTGATGGTCATGTACAATCAGATGACGGTTTAATTGATCTTAAACTAGTAAATCCAGCTACGAATAAAGAAGACAAGGGGTCAAACCCAGAACAGCTTTTTGCAGCAACATATGCATCCTGTTTTGATGGTGCCTTAAATTTAGTTGCTTCCAAAGAAAAGAAAGAAATTGATTCCTTGACGACAGCAGCTGTTAGCTTTCTAAAAGATACGGACGATAATGGTTTTAAAATCGGTGTAGAGTTAACAGTGAAAATAAAAGGTGTTGACCAAAACGAAGCAGAGGAGCTTGTGGAAAAAGCGCATCAAGTATGTCCTTATTCCAAGGCGACTAGAGGAAATATCGATGTACACTTAAAACCACAAGCTGTTTAAATTTGCAAACATTCATCTTGCTAAATAAGTTAGCGATCAAAGAAGGCTTTCGCCACTATACTTGGCGATTAGCCTTCGTTTTTTTTATGGTGTTAATTTTTGGATGAGTTGTTCATTAGGCGTAACAAAAACTGTTTTTTGATTATCATACGTTACAAAGCCTGGTTTTGCACCATTCGGTTTTTTTACGTGACGAATTTTTGTATAATCTACTGGAACGGACGAGGATTGACGTGATTTACTAAAATAAGCTGCAAGTTGAGCTGCTTCCAATATGGTGTCTTCTGAAGGAGAAGCGGAACGAATAATAACATGTGAGCCAGGTATGTCTTTCGTGTGCAACCAAATATCATCGCGAGCAGCTAATTTCATCGTTACATATTCATTTTGTTTATTATTTTTACCGACTAATATTGTTGTTCCGTCAGATGCAATATATTTTTCAGGTACTGGTTTGGCTGTTTTTGCTTTCTTTTTCTTGGTTGCTTTCTGTTTTTTTAAATAGCCTTCATCTCGAAGTTCTTCACGAATCTCTTCAATATCCTGTATGCTTGCTGTTTCAATTTGCTGTAGTAATCTCTCCAAATACTCCATTTCCTGCTCTGTTTTTGCTATCTCCTCCTTCACTTTTAATTCTGAAGTTTTTAGTTTTTGATATGTCTTAAAGTATGCCTGTGCATTTTCACTTGGTGTTTTCAATGGATCTAAATCAATGGTTAACTGTTTTTGCTCTGGGTCATAATAGTCTACTACGGTTATTTGCTTGTCACCCTGCGTTACGAGATGTAAGTGAGCTGTCAGCAATTCTCCTGCTTTTTGATAGTGTTCTTTTCGTTGTGCTTTTTGCATCGTTTGTGCATGTTTTTTTTGTTTCCGTTTATTTTTAGCTAATTCATTTTTTAACAAGCGTGCTAAATCCTTCGTTTGCTGTTTCACTCGATCTCTTTCTGCTTTTCCAGTGTAAAACTGGTCAAGCATGCCATTTGTTGTCAGGAAAGTTTGTTTTTCTCCTTTTAAATGCGTTAGTGGGAGAACATGATAATCTTCTTTTTGATTTCGATAGATCACAGGAGTAAAGTCTTTATCTAACAGTTGTTGCTGCATGTCAGTAAATATTTGCTCATATACTTTCTCATTACCTAAATGGGCTTGATGAACAATCTCTTTGGCAACGACAGGTGAAAATCCACTAAGTAGGTTTACAATTTGGGTGTCTAATTTTCCAGCATTAAAGTCTAGCTTTTTAATAAGCTGTTCTGGACGAATTAAAAGCGGATTTAATTTATTTTGTTCTGGTGGCAGCTGATAAATTTGTCCAGGTAAAATGGTCCGGTGGCGGTTTTGCCAGCTGGAAACATGTTTTAAACTATCGATAATATGTCCATCTTCCCCGTCTACAAGCAATAAATTGCTGTGGCGCCCCATAATTTCCATTATTAATTTTTTCTTGGTTATGTCTCCAATTTCATTTCGTGATTGTATCGTGAATTGGATAATTCTCTCTAAACCCCGTTGTTCAATTTTTTTGATGATGGCTCCAGATAAATATTTTCTCAACACCATACAAAACATTGGTGGTTCTTTTGGATTTTGAAACATTTCTTCGGTTAGGTGTATTCGGGAGTAAGTAGGGTGGATAGAACATAAAAGAACCGCATTCTGTCCATGATTTCGAATGGTAAATAATACTTCCGTTTCCGTTGGTTGATAGATTTTTGTTATTTTTCCCGCTGTTAATTTGGTATGCAGTTCGTTCGTTGTCGCGTACGTTACTATACCATCAAATGGCATCTTAATCACCTCAATGGCAATTATAGCATTTTTGTGGACAAGTCTGCATACATATATGGAAAGAGGTAGTACAAAGAGCAACCGCTCGAATAGATCTCTTTTAAAAGATACGAAGCATGATGGCTCGTATGTCGAGTCACGATCTATTATGAAAAGCACTTGAAGGCGGTTTTTTATACAAAAGTATAAAATTAGTGGCTTGTGTATAACAACATAGCCGAATAAGCCACGTCCGGCGGATGAGGCCAGCAACTAGGCGACTTCACGAATCGCCCTACGCTACGTCATCATCGGTTCGTGGCTAAGAGGAAGGCCGACTAAAAACGGGCTTGCCGCCAGACGTCGGCATACTCCTATTTGGCATGATTCCTTTATTTTTCGTTGATTCGTTCCAGTCGCTACATTGCTAAACGGGCGTCCCGATCTTTTGTTCTACTATAGGAAAGCATGAATCTTTACGGGTTTATAGTATAAGAAAAACTACGCCTTCCGTCATAAAGTTTGCCGACAAGCCAAGTTTTTCGAATGTACATGTTATACACATGCATTTTCTAGTTGTGGCAACATTTTTTAGTTAGACAAACATAAGATATAGGCAGTTTTTTTTGGTAGATGGATAGGATTTAAAGTAAAAGGAACGGTGGAAAGAACCGAGATGATGGCAAATTGAAAGGTAAGAATCTGGAGGAATGCAGGATGAAATGGTATCAGTTAGAAGTAGAAGATGTAGAAAAAAAGTTGCACGTTACTGCTAATCGTGGTTTATCTGTTAAGCAAGTGGAAAAAAGACGTAAGCAATACGGAGAAAATGTTTTAGAAGCGCAGAAAAAAATGTCAAAATGGTTGATTTTTATAAAGCAATTTCAAGATTTTATGGTACTTGTTCTATTAGCAGCTACATTAATTGCGGGTCTGTTAGGTGAATATATCGATGCAATTGCAATTATGGTCATTGTAATCGTCAATGGTTGTATCGGTTTTTTTCAAGAGCAAAAGGCCGAAAAATCGCTTGATAAATTAAAAGAATTATCAGCTCCTATGGCTTATGTTCTACGTGATAAAAAATGGGAAAGAATTCCTTCAAAACATGTAGTTGTTGGCGATATTGTTCGGATTTCAAGTGGTGACCGTATACCAGCAGATATACGGATTATTCGTTCAGATAGTCTAGAAACGGAAGAGTCAGCACTAACCGGAGAATCGCTTCCAGTATCAAAACATGCCCAAGCTATCCACCGTGCTAAATTAGATGCACAAGATCAAGTTAATATGGGATTTATGGGGACATTAGTCACTCGCGGAACAGGAATTGGCATCGTTGTTGGCACTGGCATGCAGACGGTTATGGGGCAAATTGCTTCTCTAATGGCAAATACAAAGAAAGTGATGACACCTCTAGAACGTAAACTTGCAGAATTAGGTAAGTTTTTAATTGTTATTGCCTTACTGCTTACTTGTTTAGTCGTCGTATTAGGTGTTATACAAGGTCAGCCAGCTTATACGATGTTTTTAGCCGGTGTTTCGCTTGCAGTTGCTGCTATTCCAGAAGGCCTGCCAGCTATTGTAACTGTCGCACTCTCCCTCGGTGTTCAACGTATGATCAGAAAAAAAGCAATCGTTCGTAAATTGTCCGCAGTTGAAACATTGGGATGTGCTTCGGTTATTTGTTCAGATAAGACGGGAACAATGACGGAAAATAAAATGACAGTAAAGGAAGTATTGCTTCATGGAAAACAGCTATACGTAACTGGTGATGGATATGATTTACAAGGAGATTTTTTTTGCAACGACGAAAAAATAAAGAACAGTTCTCCTCATTTGTCAACGATGCTTTTATATGGCTTACTTTGCAATCAAGCTTCACTGGCTAAAAAGAAAGGTAAATATACCATTGATGGTAATCCAACTGATGGGGCATTAGTTATTGCAGCTAGAAAAATCGGGCTAAGTGAAGAAGATAAACAAGCCTATAACATTATTAAGGAATTTCCGTTTGATTCCGATCGTAAACGAATGAGTGTCATTGTGGAAGATAAGGAGAAACGCCGCTTTTTAATTACGAAAGGAGCACCAGAAGTTTTATTACCTCGATCAGCATATGTGTTAGAAGAAGGGGGAAAACAACTTTTAAAGGCACAAAGGCAAGTTGCAATTGAACAGGCCATAAATCAAATGGCTGAAAAAGCATTACGCACACTAGCTATTGCTGTAAAGCCGTTGTCCAATGATGAAGATGCTTTATCATCTGTTCTTGAAAAAGATTTAACTTTTATCGGTGTTTACGGGATGATGGATCCACCTCGGAAAGAAGTAAAGAAAGCAGTTCAAGAATGCCGTAACGCTGGTATTAAAACTGTCATGATTACAGGAGATCACGCTAAAACGGCTCGGGCGATTGCGTTAAACTTAGAACTAATGCCAGAAGATGGGAACGTACTAGAAGGATATCAAATGAACAATATGTCTCAACAAGAATTGGAAGATACGATAGAAGATGTTTACGTGTTTGCACGTGTTACCCCAGAACATAAATTAAGGATCGTCCATGCTTTTCAACAAAAGGGGCATGTGGTGGCGATGACAGGTGATGGCGTAAATGACGCACCTGCTATAAAAGCGAGTAATATTGGGATTAGTATGGGGCAAAGCGGAACAGATGTAACAAAAGAAGCCTCCTCGCTTATACTAATGGATGATAATTTTGCTACGATAAAAGCTGCAATTGAAGAAGGACGAACGATTTATGAAAATATACGAAAATTTATTCGTTATTTGTTAGCATCCAATGTCGGTGAGATTTTAGTTATGTTGTTTGCTATGTTACTTTCCTTACCATTACCGCTTGTACCTGTACAAATTTTATGGGTGAACTTAGTTACAGATGGACTACCAGCAATGGCTTTAGGGATGGATAAAGCAGAAGGGGATGTGATGAAGAAACATCCAAGGAGTATAGATGAGGGAGTATTTGCCCGTGGACTAGGCTATAAAATCATTAGTAGGGGGATCGTAATTGGTGCTGTCACCCTCATCGGGTTTATCATTGCATATCAAAATGACCCAACTCATCTAACTTATGCCCAAACGATTGCTTTTACCACATTAGTAATGGCGCAATTGATTCACGTATTTGATTGTCGGAGTGAGCGATCTATTTTTGCAAGAAACCCATTTGAAAATATGTATCTTGTATTAGCTGTGTTGTCATCTCTTGTACTGTTATTAGTCGTTATTTATTGGACGCCAATACAACCTATTTTTCATACAGTATCTTTAAGTTTAAGAGACTGGGCGTTAATCTTAGCTCTTAGTTCGTTACCGACCGTTATTTTTGGTTTTACTAAAAAATAATAGTAACTATTTGAGCGTGCCGTCGTAACATATGGCACGCTTCTTTTGCATGGAGGAAGAAGTGACTATTTAATTTTTTAAAACAACTGTCTTTTTCTCTACACGATTAAATAATGAGTTGTATTGAGATTGTAGTAGAACGGACAACCATATCTCTTTTCAATAAAAAGGAACAGAGGGTATAATACGATATAGATGGAGTGATTAGTATGGCAAAAAGTATGACGAGCTACGGAAGAGCGAAGGTTGGTACGAATGAGCTAACGATAGCAGTTGAGGTTAAAACGGTGAATCATAGATATTTTGATGTAAGTATGAAAATTCCAAGTCAATGTATATTTTTGGAGGATCAACTTAGAAGGATACTCAAGACCTTTTTTCAACGTGGAAGAGTAGAATTATATATTCAAATTTATGGAGAAACGTTGCTACAAAAAACGGTGGAAGCAAATTGGGACCTAGTAGATCAATACATGGAGCAGTTACAAGAGTTGAAGCAGCGATATCAGCTTAATGGAGATTTGCCAATGACGGTTATTACTAGCTTTCCAGAGATATTTTCTGTATCTGAAAAGGAGAACAACATATCGGATGAATACATTTCCTTGTTGATGAATGCAGTCAATCATGCTAGTAAACAAGCATTAGAAATGAGGGAAAAAGAGGGTGTCTCTCTATTAAAAGATTTACGGACACGTATACATAATCTAGTAGAATATGTAGAAAAAATAAAGGGACGTCAACCGTTTGCTTTAACTGCACATCGAGAGCGAATTAAACGTAGAGTATCCGATCATTTTATGGAAGAACCGCTACAAGATACAGCTAGATTATATCAAGAAATTGTTTTATTAGCTGAAAAAGGCGATATTACTGAAGAAATAATACGTATGCATAGCCACTTAGCACAGATGGAGCAAACAATCATATTAACAGAGCCGATTGGAAGGAAGTTAGAATTTATTGCTCAAGAATTACTTCGTGAAGCAAATACAATTGGTTCGAAATCCGTTGATACAGTAATTAGTGAGTATACCATTTTGATCAAGAGTGAAATTGAAAAAATTAAAGAACAAGTGCAAAATATGGAGTAATAGTTGTGTTAAGCACCTTTTTTTACGTATAATATGAATAAAGGTTGAAAACATATTTGTGACTTCATTCGTGTTTAACTAGCAATCGTTTATAATCTTATCTATTAACGCCGACATTTTTATATGTAACCATAGTAATACTTTGTTAAAAACAGCCTGCATTCATAACCGGAGTTTTTCTATCTTCTCGTGCAAACACCTTGAATAGGGTATCCATGGGCATTAGAAAGACTTGGCGATCGCCAAGTCTTTCTGACGATAAAACACCATCGTTTTGCTGATACAATACACCCTAAAAATTTTATACTTCCCTATAGTGTAAGAAAGGAAGGCGTTCTTATATCACTTATATAAAAATTAAAATGTAATTGTTTTTATAACAGAAGCTTGTTAAAAAAGTGATCTGAAGGCCAGGTTCAGTAATAAATGTCCTTTTAAAAGAAAAATCGTTAAGGAGTATCGCGATCGTCATAAAAACGAAGCGAAGCAATGTAGAAATAAGGGTCATTTGTAATACACTATTCAAGCAATCTTTAGAACGGAATATATAAATTATAGAGAGAAAGAATATACGGAGGGTTCATATTGAGTTTACGACTAATAAATATTGGTTTTGGTAATGTTGTTTCAGCGAATCGAGTGATTTCTATTGTCTCGCCTGAATCAGCTCCAATTAAACGAATTATTACAGTTGCCAGAGAAAATAATAAGTTAGTAGATGCAACTTACGGAAGACGAACAAGAGCAGTTATCATCACAGATAGTGATCATGTAGTACTGTCTGCAGTTCAACCTGAAACAGTGGGTCAACGTGTATTGAGTCATGAAGAAATTACAGACGATAATTAGGAGGAAATAATTTGATTGAAGAAAAAGGGATTCTTTTTATTCTTTCAGGGCCTTCCGGAGTCGGGAAAGGAACAGTGCGTAAGGCGCTGTTTAATCAAGATACAGATTTAAAGTATTCCATTTCTATGACGACCCGTGAAAAACGTCCAGGAGAAAAAGAAGGCGTAGATTATTTTTATAAATCCAAGAAGGATTTTGAGCAACTAATTAAAGAAAAACAGCTGTTAGAATATGCGAAATATGTCAATAATTATTATGGTACACCCCGTGAGTATGTAGAAAAAACATTGGAATCAGGGCATGATGTATTTTTAGAAATAGAAGTACAGGGTGCTTTACAAGTTAGGGAGAACTTCCCCGAAGGTGTGTTTATCTTTTTATTTCCACCTAGCCTTGAGGAATTAAAAAATAGAATTGTTCATAGAGGAACAGAATCTCAAGACCTTGTCTTAAACAGACTAAAAGAGGCAAGAAAAGAAATTGAGATGATGGACAAATACGATTATGTAGTTGTAAATGATGATGTTGCTCTAGCTGTGAAAAAAATTCAAGCGATTATTCAAAGTGAACACTTAAAGCGGGAGCGCATTGCAAAACAATATAAACAATTATTGGAGGATGAATTATAATGCTAGAC
>NZ_JABXHF010000096.1:0-12693 GCF_013393565.1 Virgibacillus sp. | reverse complement strand
CAGCTTAAAAAAATAAAAAAAGGCGAGGCTTATTTAAGTGCGTCAAAAACCGATTAAATTTCCCTTTATCACCATAAATAAAATAATGCATCTTAAAACGAGCAATCTCATATATAAAAAGGAGCTGACAGCAAATGCATAATATGCATTTTGCGACAGCTCCTTTTCTCAAATTATCTTATTACCCTTAAGCGATTGATAGCTCTTTTGAGAGCTAGTTCTGCTCTTAACGTATCAATATCATCTTGTTTTGATTGGAGACGGCGTTCCGCACGCTCTTTTGCACGCTCGGCACGATCGATATCAATGTCAGATGGTTTTTCTGCAGACTGCGCTAAAATCGTCACTTTATCTGGACGCACTTCCATAAAACCACCATTAACCGCTAGTTTATCTACATGATTTTCACGTTTCAAACGAACTGCATTAATGGACAATGGTGCAACTAAAGGAATGTGGCCAGGTAAAATACCCAATTCTCCGCTTTCTGCTTTACAACTCACCATCTCGTAGCTATCTTCTAGTACTGGACCGTCAGGAGTAACAACACTCACCGTTAGTGTTTTCAAAGCAACCCCTCCTTAGCTTAACATGAAGGCGGTCAATGCATAATACGTATTCATCAACCTGCAAGTATGAATAGGATTCATTCCTATCAAGCCTCTTATTCCATGCTTTTTGCTTTTTCAACTACTTCTTCAATACGCCCTACTAAACGGAAGGCATCTTCTGGTAGATCATCGTATTTTCCAGCTAATATTTCTTTAAAACCTTTTACTGTTTCTTCAACAGGAACATAGGAACCTGGTTGACCTGTAAATTGTTCTGCAACGTGGAAGTTTTGTGAAAGGAAGAATTGAATACGACGTGCACGAGACACAACGAGTTTATCCTCATCACTTAACTCATCCATTCCTAAGATCGCAATAATATCTTGTAGTTCTCGATAACGTTGTAATGTTTGCTGTACTTCCACGGCTACGTCATAATGCTCTTGTCCAACAACTTCTGGGTCTAATGCACGCGAAGTGGAAGCTAACGGATCCACCGCAGGATAGATACCTTGTTCTGATAAACCACGATCAAGGTTTGTTGTTGCATCTAAGTGCGCAAACGTTGTTGCTGGTGCAGGGTCCGTATAGTCATCAGCAGGTACATAAATAGCTTGGATTGATGTAACAGAACCTTTTTTCGTAGATGTAATACGTTCCTGTAATTGTCCCATTTCTGTTGCTAACGTTGGCTGGTAACCAACCGCAGAAGGCATCCGTCCTAGTAGTGCAGATACTTCTGTACCTGCCTGTGTAAAACGGAAGATGTTATCAATAAATAACAATACATCCTGCCCTTGCTCATCACGGAAATACTCTGCCATCGTTAGCCCAGTTAGGGCTACACGCATACGCGCACCAGGTGGTTCGTTCATTTGACCAAACACCATCGCTGTTTTAGAAATAACACCAGAATCCTTCATTTCATAGTACAGATCATTACCTTCACGGGTACGTTCACCAACACCGGCAAACACAGAAATACCACCATGCTCTTGTGCTATGTTATTAATAAGCTCTTGAATAAGTACTGTCTTACCAACACCGGCTCCACCAAACAAACCGATTTTTCCACCTTTTACATAAGGTGCAAGTAAGTCGACTACTTTTATTCCTGTTTCCAAAATTTCTGTTTCCGTTGTTAAATCTTCAAATTGTGGTGATTGACGATGAATTGGATCACGACGCACACCTGAGTCCAACGGTTCATCCAAGTCAATATTGTCTCCGAGTACGTTAAATACTCTACCTAATGTTACATCGCCAACAGGAACCGAAATCGGGCTTCCTTGGTCAACAACCTCCAAACCACGTCTTAAGCCATCCGTTGATGACATTGCAATGGTACGGACACTGTTATCACCTAAATGAAGCGCAACCTCCAAGGTGAGCTCTTTCATTTCATTAGATGATTCATCAGGTATTTTAACAATAATCGCATTGTTAATGTCGGGAAGCTGTCCATCAGCGAATTTAACGTCAACGACAGGTCCCATTACTTGTGTAATACGTCCTTTGCTCATCGATTTCCCTCCTAACATACTTTCCTAAATTCCACCGAAGAAGCCTATTCAAGCGCGGCGACTCCTCCGCTAATTTCTGTTATTTCTTGTGTAATTGCAGCTTGACGCACGCGGTTGTAGGTCAATGTTAAATCATCAATAAGCTCATTAGCATTATCTGTTGCACTCTTCATTGCAGTCATACTTGCCGCATGTTCACTTGCTTTTCCATCCAATAATGCTCCATAAATGAGACTCTCTGCATATTGTGGTAAAAGCACTTCGAGAATTTGTTGCTCATTTGGCTCATACTCATACTCATCATGAAAGGCAGAATCAGTAGTCTGCACTCCTAAATCCGTAATCGGCAACAGTTGCGTTGTCGTTACCTTTTGCGAGATGGCACTTACATAATGATTATAAATGATGTGTAGCTCATCAATTTCTTCATCTACATATAATTGCACCGTTTCCGAAGCAATTTCTTTAATATCTGCAAAGTCAGGCTGATCGCCAATACCAATAATGCTTTGTGTAATTGGCAGATCCATCTTTTTACAGAACTCATAGCCCATTCTACCGATGGCTATAATGGTGTACTCATCTTTGGATTGATGATTCTGTTGAATTCTTTGATACAGAGCTTTTAAAATGTGGCTGTTGTATGCTCCGACAAGTCCTTTATCTGCTGTGATGACCATATACCCCGTTCGTTTTACTGCTCGTTTTTCCAACATAGGATGTGTAGTCTCTGTAGCAGAGTTTGCAATATGTGCCATCACTTCTTGAATTTTTTTACTGTAAGGTTCAAAAGCTTTTGTATTTTGCTCTGCTTTTGCCATTTTAGAAGCTGAAACCATCTGCATGGCAGAGGTGATTTTTTTCGTTTTTTGCGTAGAAGTTATTCTACCTTTAATCTCTCTAAGTGATGCCAAGCTCGTTCACCGCCCTTTCTCATAAAAGGTTACGCGCTATTATATACATTAACCTTCAGATGGCAAAAATGTTTTCTTGAAAGCTTCAATAGCTTCGTTCATTTCTGATTCATCAGGTAATTTTCCAGTCTCACGAATGGAAGTTAGAAGCTCTTTACGATTATTCTCTAACCAAGTATTCATTTCTTCTTCGAAACGAAGAATGTCCTCTACTGCAATATCATCAAGGAACCCTTTAGTGAGTGCATAAATACTCATAACTTGTTTTTCTACAGCCATTGGTTTATGCAATCCTTGTTTTAAAATCTCTACAGTGCGTTCTCCACGGTTTAGTTTTGCCTGTGTCGCTTTATCCAGATCGGAACCAAATTGCGCAAATGCTTGTAACTCACGATAAGAAGCTAAGTCCAAACGCAAAGTACCTGCAACTTTTTTCATCGCCTTAATTTGTGCTGAACCACCAACACGTGATACGGATAAACCAGCATTAATCGCTGGACGAACGCCAGAGAAAAATAGATCTGATTGTAAGAAAATTTGTCCGTCTGTAATGGAAATAACGTTTGTTGGAATATAGGCAGCAATATCACCAGCTTGTGTTTCAACAAATGGTAACGCCGTTAAAGAACCGCCACCTTTTGCATCACTTAACTTAGCCGCACGCTCTAATAAACGAGAGTGAATGTAGAATACGTCACCAGGAAATGCTTCACGTCCAGGCGGGCGACGTAAAAGTAATGAAAGCTCACGATAAGCTACAGCCTGTTTGGACAAATCATCATAAACTACAAGCACGTGCTTACCGTTATACATAAATTCTTCTCCCATAGCAACACCTGCATAAGGAGCTAAGTATAATAATGGAGCAGGATCAGAAGCACCAGCTGAAACAACGATCGTATAATCTAAAGCACCATAACGACGGAATGTTTCCACGGTGCTTCGTACAGTAGAGTCTTTCTGACCAATCGCCACATAAATACAAATCATGTCTTGATCTGCTTGGTTCAAGATGGTGTCCACCGCAACCGTTGTTTTACCTGTTTGTCGGTCACCGATAATTAATTCACGTTGCCCTCTACCAATTGGTACGAGCGCATCAATCGCTTTTATACCTGTTTGTAATGGTTCGTCAACAGATTTACGATCCATTACCCCGGGTGCAGGAGATTCAATCGGACGTGTTTTCGTTGCTTCTATCGCACCTTTACCGTCCAATGGTTGTCCTAGTGGGTTAACCACACGACCAATTAATTCATCTCCAACAGGTACTTGCATAATACGTCCTGTACGACGTACTTCATCGCCTTCTTTTATTTCACTGTAAGGACCTAAAATAACAATCCCCACATTACTTTCTTCTAAGTTCTGCGCCAAGCCCATCACGCCATTAGAGAATTCAAGTAATTCCCCGGCCATCGCGTTATCTAGACCATGAGCACGAGCAATACCGTCACCGATTTCGATTACTGTGCCGACATCGCTAACTTCAATATCTGTATCAAAAGTTTCAATTTGCTGTTTAATCAGACTGCTAATCTCTTCAGCTTTGATGCTCATACCATTTCACCCCTATCTTCATTTGTTTGCAGTTACAATATTTCGCTCAATTCTTTTCAGCTTACCGCTAACGGAGCCATCATAAATCGTATTGCCAACACGTATTTTCATGCCACCGATTAAGGAAGGATCAACAATATTTGTTAGCTCGATTGCCTGTTTATCAAAACGCTTGGCAAAGCTTGACTCCAATTCCCGACATTCTTCCTCCGATAATGCTCTTACAGAATAGACGGTTGCAGCTGCAATTCCTTTTGCATCATTTACTAGCCGAATAAAATGATCAATAATTGCCGGAAGTAAATCAATTCGATGACGCTGCACAAGCAGATTTAATATATTCACCACTTCTTTATGCGCCTGTTGAAATACATCTTGCAAAAATTGTTGTTTCTTCGCATTGCTAATACGTGGATGCATGAGGAATGTATAAAGATCTTTATTGTCCTGAAAAGCTTTTTTGACTACTTTCAACTCTTGAGTCAACGCTTCAAGTAGAGACTTTTCTTGACCAAGTTGGAAAAGAGCATCCGCGTAACGCTTCGCTATTGTTTCATTACTCATAGCTCTTCTCCTACCTCTTTAATGTACTCATTAATCAGTTTCTCTTGATCTTTCTCATCGATTTCTTTTTCAATCACTTTCGTTGCAATTAATACTGATAATGATGCAACTTTATCCTGTAATGCTTGTAATGCTTTTTCTTTTTCATTTTGGATGTCTGCTTGGGCAGATTCTTTAAGGCGATTAGCCTCTTCGCGAGCTGCTCGAATAATTTCTTGCTCTTGCTTTTGACCAGCCTCTTTTGCATCATCCACAATCTTTTGTGCTTCCTGTTTCATTTGCTTTAAGCGTTCCTGTGCTTCTTGAGAAGCTTTTTCAGCATCAGCACGGCTTTTTTCAGCTGCATCTATTTCATTAGCTACATATTCTTCACGCTTTTGCATCATATTAATAACTGGGCCCCAAGCGAATTTCTTTACTAAGTATAGTAGAAGAAGGAAGAAAAATAATTGAATCGCCATATCGATTACTCTTAAGCCTCCAACGCTGGCACCTACGGATAAAACATCGATGTATGAATACACTAATCTCACTCCTTTCGTGATCGGTAACAACTTCAAACTATTTTGCGATTAAACCCCATAAAGGAATGGCGAAGACTGTTTAGCTAATCCTCGCCATGTTAAATTATGATAGTTTACATAAAAATAGCCATAAATGCGATTACCGCTGCGATAATAGGAATCGCCTCAACTAGTGCTACCCCGATAAACATTGTACCTTGTAATGAACCTTTTAATTCTGGTTGACGAGCAATCCCTTCTACTGTTTTACTAACGATCATCCCGTTACCAAGACCAGCGCCTAACGCTGCCAAACCAATTGCTATTGCTGCTGCTAAAGCTTCCATTCCTATTTCCTCCTTTTATTATAAACCTATTTTTTTATGTTTTTATTTAATGGTCACTGCTCACCTTATGAGACAAATACACCATTGTTAACATTGTAAATACAAAGGCTTGAATTCCACCAATAAAGACACTGAATCCTTGCCATGCAAGCATAGGTAATGCTGCACCTAGAAAACCAAGAGCATTAGATCCTGCAAGTCCTACTAGCAGCCCTAACAACACTTCCCCAGCATAAATATTACCAAATAGACGAAGACCTAACGTTAACGTATTGGTAAACTCTTCAATAATTTTAAAAGGGAGCATAATTGGCGCAGGACTAACATAGCCTTTCAAATAATGCTTCATACCTTGAATCTTGATTCCATAAAAATGGGTTAATAAAATAACCATACCTGATAATGTTAATGTTAATGTTGCATCAGCCGTCGGCGATTTCCACCATAAATCATGACCAATTACTCCTACTGTGGCTACTCCTAGCAAATTACTAACTAAGATATAGGTTATTAATGTTAAACCAAGCGGGAGGAATATTTTACCGGTTTTCCAATCCATGGTATCGCTAATAATCCCTTTCACGAATTCAACGATCCATTCCATAAAATTTTGCAAACCAGTTGGCCTCATTTGCAACTTTCGACTTGCAATGACACTAAGTATAAACACGATGGCTGAAGAAACAGCTACCATGAAAAGATTCGCCAAGTTGACGTCGAACCAGGAAATACCAAATAGGTCATGTGCTATTGGCGCAGTATGATTCACGTTGTTCACCCCTCCTTCTTGTGCGATTGTTTAAAGTTACTTAGAGCAAAATCTATCATAATGACAGGATAAGATGTCATTAATCCAATAATTACAGCGATAATATGAAAGTAGGCATCAAACCGAATGGCAATTAAGATGGCAAGGATTGCGGCAGTCATACGCGATAGTGTTCCTAATGTTTTTACTTTTTGATTACTCGTCACAGCCTCGCCAAACAGATCTACTTTCTTCTGGAGTAAATACAAGTTATAAAAGCTGATAGATGTGCCTAGTAACAAACCAAGAAAGATCTGTACATACGGTGTAAAGCCAGCTCCTATAACAAAAATTGCAAGCAGATAGAGCATCCATTTCCGCTGTCGTGCAACCATTATTTTATATTCCGACATAATTCCCTCTTCCCTTGCCCATAATACAGCATGTACATACGCAAAATGTTCTGCCTATTCAGCTATAGCTTTACGCTTTAAACTACTAAAGCTTAAGAAATTCGTATGTAAAAAAAGATCCATCTACATAGTATACTACAGCTTTTTTCACTTTACTATGAAGTTTATGTGAACAAATGAACAGGTAAGTAGCAAACCCGAAATGAAAGCGTTAATATTTATGAAGCCACTACCTTTCCACACTAAGCAAGTTTACATGAGGGACCCCTTAATGTCAATTGGTTTCAAGCATAATTTGCAAAGGAGAAGATAAGATTTTTAACCTCCAAAGAATAAAAAATCCCTCTTCCTAGTATAGTGTATATTCCGTGTCTAAAACGTGACAAATTTGTGAACGAAGGAACCCTTAGAACACCTAGGCTTACCATCAAGCTTATGACGAGAACTCTTCCTTTTACTTATATGATAAAGCCTTTTCCTATAGTGCAAAATCAACGCTTATCTCTACTTCGGAGGAACATATACCATTGTTTCATAACTTGCATTTTCCCCTGTGTTAAGTTCTACGGAAACGACTGCATAGTAAAAACCTGCCTTCCCTACTTTTCGCGCATTTAATTCACCTTCATTCATCCCTACCGCTACATCCGTATCCTCTATAAGCTGTCTATCGAATACAAGCGTGTCTGGATCATACAAATTCACTTGTACTTTTGTGGCTGGCTCTGTCATATAATAGTGATACGAAAATGTATCATTCGATAAAGGCTCTAATGCAAATTCAAACCCCATCGCCTTTGGATTATCCGCATTCTGATTTACAAATAAATACGGCAAATGATGTACTGTACTGCTTTGCTTTAACGTGAGCCAACCTTGATGAACGCCTTCTTCTAACTGTTGAGATGTTATTCTTGCTCCAATAGAAAGTTGTTTTTTTTCATTCGCAGGTATCGTTACAGCTTGTGGTAAGTTCCAACTTATCCCGCGTTGCTTACATGGAATGTCAAAATAATACGTTTGTTCTTCTTTTGTCCTATTTTCTATAATAATTTGTTCGTTTTTCACTTCACTGTTCCCCTGAACTTTACCAAACGTTAATTGTGGATCATCTATAATTGTCCCCGCTTCTATAGCTTCTTTAGGTTGAATGAGGCCCATTCCTTGAATGGTAGGATGTAACGGTTTTTGATTTACTTCCATTCGTAACGCTGTCGTTTTAATCGCTCCATATATTTGTTGATTCGTCCATTCAGGTCTAGCTTCTTTTATTAATGCAATGACACCACTTACATGAGGAGCGGCCATACTCGTTCCTTGTAAAGCTTGATAACCACCAGGAACTGTACTTACAATATTCGTCCCAGGCGCAACAACATCTGGTTTAATATTCCAATTAATAGTGACTGGCCCTCTTGAACTAAATGGGGCAATAGAAGAAGCTTTGTTTTCGTATTTCGTATCTAAGTGAAGACGATCTGACTGTAAATATTCTTCCAACCACGCACCATCCTGCTTCGATATAGTAGCAACCGGAATCTGAACAGCATTTTTTGCAGTAGATACATCCCCGTGTAGAGGTCCTTCTTCATTGTTTGCAATAATCACGGCTTTAGCACCTGCAGCTTGAGCTTGTTCCACTTTTTCTACAAAAGGAGTTTCATCTCGTTGAAAGAGAGCTATCTTCCCTTTTACATTTGCACCTTTGTTTGCATGCTTAATGGGATAAAATGTATCAAGCAGCCACGACGGTGCGCCTGCCATTTCTTGTATAGAAATACGCTTATCCTCCCATCGAGCATATAAATACGGGACTTGTTGTTGATGACTGGCAGCACCAACGGATAATGCGTGATTTGCTGTCGCAGGTGAGCCAACAGTCCATCCCCCAGGCCCTGCATTCCCATTCGCTATAACAACAGCAACACCTAATTCAGCAGCTTTATTTACAGCTACACTTGTCGGGTAATCTGGCCCATTCACTTGATTACCTAAAGACAAATTAATGATATCCACATCATCTTTTATCGCCTGCTCCATAGCAGCAATCACCTGTACCGAAGTACCACTTCCTCCTGGACCTAACGCGCGATAACCGTATAACTCAGCATCAGGGGCTACGCCTTTTAAATTTCCGTTAGCAGCAATAATGCCAGCAACATGCGTACCGTGTAATGTCGGTTTTCCTTGTTGCGGCTTTGTTTCCATCGGATCATTATCTAAATCAACTACATCATACCCTGATTTGTAATTCGTCTGTAAATCTGGATGGTTATAATCTATTCCAGTATCAATCACGCCCACTTTAACACCTTTACCCGTATATGTTGTATTATTTAAATCAAAAGGAAAAATGGCGTTTTTATCGTTCGGTTGGTTCAATTGGTTCGTTGTTGTTTCATATTTATGAACGGAGTGAACGGTTTTCACAAACTCTAGCGACCCCATTCGCTCCAGTTGTCTTTTATCTCCCTTTAAAGCAAGACCGTTAAACAATTCTGTATACACTGCCACCACTTGAATAGAGGGATAATGATTCTCCAAAAACAATTGATGATCTTTTGGATTACCTTTTACTTCAATAATAACTGCTTTTTCATTCATTTCTTGCTTCTCTTTCAACTGTTCTCCTGAGCTAGTAACACCTATAGAAATAAATGTCATTATCACGACAATCATACTAATAATCATTATTCGTACACGCATAGCATCCTCTCCTTAATAAGTAGGATTTGATGAAAGAAAGGGAAATATACGTGCATATAAGAGCTAATACCCATTTACGCTGTTTAAGTGCAACCGATATGAAAAACACTACGCATACCGCCAAAGCTTTATGACGGAAAAACGCTGTCGCTTTTCTTATACTATAAGGCCAAATAACCTTTATACTTTTGTATAATACAAAAAAGAGATGCTGGGCATTCACAGCAACTCTTTTTTCATTTGTTATTTATCAAAATAATCCACAATTGTATCAGCAATTCTGCGGGAGGCTTGTCCATCACCGTAAGGGTTGGACGCTTTTGCCATCTTCTCATGAGATTGTTTATTCGTTAACAATTCATTTGCCATTTGATAAATAGGCTCTTCCTCTGTTCCAGCTAATTTCAACGTTCCAGCTTCAATGCCTTCTGGACGCTCTGTTGTATCCCTTAAAACAAGGACAGGAACTCCAAGCGATGGTGCTTCTTCCTGTACACCACCAGAATCTGTCAATATTAAGTGTGCACGTGACGCGAAATTATGAAAGTCAACGACACCCAAAGGTTCAATTAGGTCAATGCGTGTATCATTTCCTAAAATCTCATCTGCTGCTTGTTTCACAACAGGATTCAAGTGTACTGGATAAATAACGTGAACATCATCATGCGTTTCCACTAAACGTTTAATTGCTCTAAACATTTGCTGCATATTTTTCCCTAGGTTCTCTCTCCGATGTGCAGTCATTAGAATAAGTCGTTTTCCTGCTATACGATCTAAAATTGGACTCGTGTACGAAGGATCTACCGTAGTTTTCAGTGCATCAATAGCTGTATTTCCTGTAACAGCAATTCGTTCACTAGGTTTATTTTCCTGTAATAAATTCGCTTTTGATTTTTCCGTTGGAGCAAAGTGTAAATCTGCCATAACCCCGGTTAATTGGCGATTCATTTCTTCTGGATAAGGAGAGTACTTATTCCACGTCCTTAGACCAGCTTCTACGTGACCTACTGCAATTTGGTTGTAATATGCAGCAAGAGAAGCAGCAAACGTAGTAGTTGTGTCTCCATGAACAAGCACAATATCAGGCTGCGTCTTTTTCATTACTTCGTCCAGCCCCTCTAACGCTCTTGTAGTAATTTGCGCTAGTGTTTGCTGCTTCTTCATAATATTCAAATCATAATCTGGGGTAATGTCAAAAATATCCAACACTTGATCTAGCATTTCACGATGTTGTGCAGTCACAGTGACAATGGATTCAAATTCCTCACTGCGCTTGTTCAACTCGAGAACGAGCGGAGCCATTTTAATAGCTTCTGGCCTGGTTCCAAAAATCGTCATTACTTTTATCCGATTACGTGTCATTATATGTTCACTCCAGAATGTATTGTCATTTCCATCTATTGTACCGAAAAAAAGCTTATCTTGCTATCCTGTACGTAAATTTGTCGACTACTTTGTCCCGAAAAGTCGATCGCCAGCGTCTCCTAATCCAGGAATAATGTAGCCTTTTTCATCCAACTTTTCATCCATCGCACCTAAGTAAATATCAACATCAGGGTGCTCTTGCTTAATTACTTCTACGCCTTCTGGTGCAGCTATTAAACACATCAACTTTACATGCTTTGCTCCCCTATTTTTCAATGAATGGATAGCATCATTTGCCGAACCACCTGTCGCTAACATAGGGTCGATAACGATCAATTCACGCTCATGAATATCAGAAGGTAATTTTATATAGTATTCAACTGGCTGTAATGTATTAGGATCACGGTAAAGCCCAACATGACCTACCTTAGCAGCAGGTATTAAATCAAGCATTCCGTCTACCATCCCTAATCCTGCACGCAGAATAGGTACTAAACCAATTTTTTTGCCTGCTAGTACATTTGCTTTGGTTTCTATTACTGGCGTTTCAATCGTTTTTTCTTGTAAAGGAAGGTCTCGTGTAATTTCAAATGCCATAAGCATGGAGACTTCATCGACTAGCTCACGAAACTCTTTAGTACCCGTGTTTTTATCTCTTATGTACGTTAGTTTATGTTGAATTAATGGGTGATCAAGTACAAATACTTTTCCCATGCGCCGTTCACTCCTTTTGTTTAGTTGCATCTTTAAAATTGTACTCAAAATTACTTTCACATGCAAGTTATGCTTTACATTGTCTCCATTTGTTGTAACCCTTGATCGCTAAGATAGATACACCTTTCACATACTTCCTGCATCGTATAAGTGTCATGATCTAGACACATTCAAACATAGATACTCTTTATACAGGCGAGTCTACATTCCATTATTAGGAAAACTTAACTATTCATGAAAAAGTAAGGTCGCCCCTTGTAGACTTTCTTCAGCAAATATTAATCATCCATAGTCTTATTTATAAGAAAAACTGTACTATTTCATACTTTATATTAGTAAAACTTAGTTTACCGCCAAATGGAGGAAGCTGTAGTTTTTCTTATACTATAACCTTAAAACTTATACTTTCCTATAGTAGAACAAAGGCGCAAGCGCCCGGTTAGCAACGTAGCGAATGGAACGAAACGACTAAAGTTTTAGGAATCATGGTGAGACGGTGTTGACGAACCAATGATGACTTATCGTAGGGCGATTCGTGAAGTCGCCTAGTTGCTGGGCGCTGGAGCCGGACGTGGCTAAATAACTTAGTAAGTTTATCCACAGCTGCAAAATTTTATAATTTCCTCACTAGCTTTGCATAAAAAGTAATGCTTCAAGCCAAGCGTTAATTTTCCATTTGAGACATATGTAACAGAATTTTCTGATATATGTTATTTGTACACAATGAAAAAAAGACAACAGGCATGAGAGGTAGCCCTTCATCCATTTTTTGAATAGTATATACT
>NZ_JABXHF010000095.1:0-12696 GCF_013393565.1 Virgibacillus sp. | reverse complement strand
TAGATCTATTCCGTAAATACATACAGTGTCGCTGTTGCTAATAGTTTAATTGTATAATTTTTCCAAATGGACAGACCACCTTTGTTTAGCCTTTGTCTTTTTGGCAAAAAATCCCGCAAAGATGTTTACTGAATTTTCAAACCATATTTATGCAATGCTAGTGATCAAAAATAGAAAATCAAAAAGCAAAAGCCAATCCAGAAATCATTCAATCGCTCTGTAATCGCCTAGACATTGAACTTGTAGAAACGCCAGATATACAATTAGAAGAAAAATGTAAGCAATGGTATGACCTCTATGACCGTTATGATAAACAAGAAATGATAGGCTATCCTGCGTCACTTTAGCCTTCTCGTTATCTTCACTTGTTAAAGTCATTGCAGAACCACATGCTGTTCTTTTTGCGAGTGATGTTTCACCAATCAGAAAGGAAGTATAAAAGTACCAGTTTTCACCAAACGACATAGTAGTAAAAGTTGTTATGTGCAGATTCAGAGATGGAAGGGAAGATAAAGAAGTATGAGTAAAATGGAGTTATTGTCTCAACCATTAAGTGGTCTAATTACCACACCAATGAAGTTACCACAAAGCCCTGGTGATCCAAGATACGAAATATACACCTCCTCATTAGGGGATCTTAACAGTATAAGATTATTTAAAAATAGAAACTATGGAAATCCTATGAAACTTGATGGCTCAGGGGGAGATACATTAGCTGAAAGATCTAGAGTGAAAGCTATGGCTGAAGCGATAGAAAGATATAGTTCTTGTGTTTACACAAATGATCAATTTATCTATGCATCTGCTAATGAATTGGGTGAGGATGCATTGGACTTGGACAAAATCCCTATATTATCTGAAGCGGAGTACGCTCATCCTAAGTGTCCGATTACAAGACCTGATAAGAATAAAAGAATTCGTTGGGTGAAAGGTATGTCTCTAACACGGAAAAAAGAGGTGTATATCCCAGCAGTTATGGTTTATCTTTATATCCCTTACGTAAATGAAGATGAACAATTTTGGTTGCCAATTTCGACAGGCTGCGCTATCCACAATAATTATGATAAAGCTATTGTTAATGCAATTAATGAAGTCGTGGAACGAGATGCAATATCTTTAACCTGGTTGAACAAGCTAGAATTACCAAAACTAGATGTTAACTCGAATAACCTCCCCGATTGGTGTTTGGATTATTATGAACGTACTAAAAATCAGCCATTTATAAATACTTATTATTTCGATGCAACAACAGATATAGGAATACCGAGTATTTATAGTCTGCAGGTCTCTAAATATAACGAAAAGATGACTTCAATTGTCATGTGTACAACAGAATTAGATCCACTAGTTGCATTTTCAAAAATTACACGCGAGGGTGCATCGGTTAGGATTGCCCTGCAAAATAACGAAAATGGCCAAAAGGATCTAAATAAGTTTTATGATGTCACCGATGGGGCGCTTTATATGGGACATGCAAGTAAGGCCTCCTCATTTAACTTTTTAAAGGAATCTAAAAATATTTCAAAATTTAGTAGTATGAAAGATCTATCTACGGGCTCTGACCAGGGAGACTTGAAAAAGATTGTTTCCTTGTTAGAAGAAAAAGATCATGAAATATTTACTATAGATATAACCTCAGATGAAGCAGAAAGAGTTGGTTTAAAGGCAGTGCGGGCAATTATTCCTTCTTTACAACCTTTATCATTTGCCTA
The DNA here is from genome assembly GCF_013393565.1 of Virgibacillus sp. NCBI lineage: Bacteria > Bacillati > Bacillota > Bacilli > Caryophanales > Bacillaceae > Virgibacillus > Virgibacillus sp. Next base: position 10,984 of record NZ_JABXHF010000095.1, on the reverse strand, counting down.
CCGAGCTCAATGGAAAGGTACGAAACGTTTATATCAAGCACCAGACAATATGGGATACAAAAGGAGACAGGAATACCAATTAAATAAAGAGCCACAGCCATTTGCATAGGAGGAAAGGTGAATAGATCATGCAGATATTTATTCAAGGTAATTTAGGGAACCAAGTGAAAGAATTACAGAAAGATGACCACAATATTATATTTACCCCAATTCAAAGTGAGAATGATTTGGAGCAATCATATGACCCTTATCAACAGATTTATATAATGATAACCGATAACCCATTAGTAGACTTTGGGAAAACATTAGAAAAGATGGTACTAAAAGATAACAAGATTTTCATTCCTATTATCATTAGCTTTCCATACCTCACCCTAGGACCGTTATCAGTAAAAGGAAGTGAAGGATGCTTCCATTGTTCCATTGACAGGCTTCTTCAACACGATCCCTCACGAAACTTACTTCAAGACACTCACCAACATTATAATTTGGAAGAAAACGAAAATACAGTTGGAATACACCCCGCAGATACCCTAACTATATCAAATTGGATTAATAACTTAAAAGTAGCAAGGGATGAAGTAGTAGAAAATTGGAAAGGTAAAATAAGTCGATTAAATTTATACGATCGTTCATTGGTTTCTTCACAAGTTATTGGAGTAAGTAATTGTGAAATATGCGGAATTAAACAAGATATCAAGAAAAAATCATACGTTAATATGAAGAAATATTTGGAAGAGGGGATATTTCAATTATGAATTACATTGAACATATGACTGGTCAACAGATGGCAATAGCGATGGTAAATGATCCGCAGTTTAAAATGCCTACATATCCTCGAGTTTCTGAAGGCTTTCAGTTTATTAATTTAAATGGTAATCGTCTATTAGTTATTGGAGGACCGGAAAAACAGTTATTTCGAGGGAAATCTATTCATGATATTGTTCCCTATGTCGTAGAAAAATGTGATGGAACAAGGTCCCTACAAGATATTCTTAGTTCCAATGACTATCCCTCAGAAAACATTTTTCAAGTTTTATCATTGTTATATTCAAGAGGGTTATTGCAAGAAGGTGAGAGCCAAGCTGCTAAGATAACGCATCCTTTATATAAGTTCTTTGATACTCAGATAGATGGGACAAGAATAAACAAAAATGTGGAAGAAGCGATTAATAAAGTAATCAATACCAAAGTAATCATTGATTACCGATCAAAAGAAGGAAAAATAGCTTCTAGTATATTGAAGGAATACATGCGTGTCACTGGAATGAATGGAGATGTATCCCATAATCCAAAACAAAAAGACAATAAGGAGGCTCTCATTATAGGAATCTGTACAAGCGATGAGGAAATCCCATATTGGAGTGAGAAGTCACATCAATATTACCAGGAGGAAATTCCATTTTTACTCCTATGGTTTAGAGGGGAGAAGCTCATTGTTGGTCCATACGTAGATAACCCAGAAACGATTTGCTTTGACTGTTTTACTAACCAAATTGAACGGTTAAATCTTTCTGATGTGAAAGAACAAACAAATCGAAACCAATATCATCTCGGGTTTTCGTTAGTTCTTCCCATAATTACCAATATTATTTCTGAGATCAGTATTTTACAGTTAACACAAAACTACGTGGATGTGTTTGATTTAAATACTTTAGATTCACAAACAATACTGTTCACCTTATCAATTAATTGTGATAGCTGTAGGAATCAATCGATAAATCAGAGTACTATGGAAAAGGTGAATTTAGTCTCACAATATGAATCATTGATTGAATTTCCATCAAGGAAATATTTAAATCTCAAATCACATCAGAATCATTACAAAGCAAAAAACTTAAATCTAACAAAAGAATTTAAGGACTATTTTAATTCCCCAAGGATAGATTTAAAAAGATTTGATGTGGAGGATATGGATAGTCCAATTAGGAAAATCATTCGCTTAATGACTTATACGACCGGAATTAAAGAGATTGTACCACATAAGGTGAAAAGGTGGTGCCCAACGGGTGGAAATCTTGGATCGGTTAACTTGTACTTTCTTAATAGAAAGGTTAAACAGCTAGATAAATCGATATATTTCTTTCACCCAATGAGAAATGAATTACAGCAAGTTACAGGTGAATGGAATGATGTTAAACAGTTGTTCAATCAAGAAAGCAATGAGGTAATGGGTTACTTTATCTTAACAGGCCAAGTTCAAAAACTAGCAACTAAATATACCCATTTATCATTCCGTCTGGCGAATTTAGATGCAGGTGTAGCAATGGCGCAATGTCAGATCGTGGCAGAAAAATTAAATTGGAAAACTACCCGAATAAATGGCTTTAACGAGGACCTCATCAGTGAATTATTGTGCCTTTACGATATTGGTGAAATTGTGACCCTAGTAATAGAGATTCGGGAGGGGATCTGAAATGAATCAATTAGTAACAGAAATGGAAATGTTGGAAAAGATGATTTTTCAATCCAAACAAAAAATAATTTCGACTAATATACATCCTCAAGAAATAGAATGGAACCCCAAATTGATTTCCGATGACACCATTTTCGGGAAAAGGGAATCTATCATTCATTATGACTTGAAAAAATATATTAAATATGATGATTTAATAGAAGTTCTTTCTTATACAGATAGATATAGCAACCAGTTCCTGGGCGATTCAAATTTTCAAATAGAACAAATTGTTATTCCAGAAAGAGTTGATGGAATTGTAGGTAACCGACACTTCTATACCTTTGATGCAAAAAATAAGGAATTGCATAATCATTATATTCTACCAGTAACTATCGATAAAAGGGAATTAGTTATACAAGAAGAATTTGCTCAAGCAGGGGTGATTATTTTATTTGTTGCATCCATTGACGAAGCCTTTCAAAAATCAGGTGCTTTAGGTTATAAGAAACTTGTTCAAAATATTGGAGCTATGGGTCATTATACTTGGATGCAGGCGCTCAGTTATGGATATGAAGGATCTGTTTTTGCTGGATTCTTGCAAAAGAGCTTAAGAAAAATAACAGACGTCGATGGATACCAAAAGGCTCAATTATTTGCTATTGCTATTGGATAACCCTTTTATTGAAACGTTAGAGCATAGGGACATTTAAGCCATACTTCCCCTCTAACTTTCATATATATAAGTTAAACATCTATGGATTAACAGATAGATTTTTATTTAGCAGGCTGGAACCCTGTTTAGAATTGGAGGTGTGAAAAATGGAAGAAGACAAAAAGCATGGTCAATTAGAGTTATATGCAGAAGAACTACCAGAAATCACTGAATTTACTACGACTCAAGGAACCTCAACAATGAGTACAGAGTCATCTGCTCTTAGTGCATCTTGCCCGACAAGTACGGGAAGTACTTATACTACAATGAGTAGTTTTAGCTGGTAATCTATCTATCATTTTTTAATTTTAATTAGGGGGTACATTTACATGTCGAATTTAGACAATAAAAGACTAGAGTTAGTGGCCGTTGAAATTGATGAAGATGATTTAAATATTAATTTTGCATGCTGTTGGGGTTCATTTGCATGCTTTACATCTGCTTCTTGTCCTGGAACAACCTTTACATCCGGTTCAACTGCAGCGTGTGCCTGCTAATTATAACGAATGAGGTGAAACCAATGGAAAAAAAGATGGAAATGGAACTCTATGTGGAAGAATTAGAAGAGGAACAGAATTATAGCTCATTAATGTTCAACTGTGTTGCAAGTGGAACTACGTATTCATGTTTCTCTTGTCCAGCAGGGTGTGCTTCTTCTGCCACTTCTTTATCTAGTGCGACATCATAAGTTTTAGTTAATTAAATTAGAAGTGAAGGGATATGCAAATTATTACTATTTCTTTTCACTTCTACTTCCTTTTCTACTTATATATCCAATAATGTAAAGGTGATGAGCGATGAGTGAATTTTTTGAAATGAAATTTTATATGAACGATATGGCTGAAATTGTCACTAACGAAGATAATGAAATCTTTGTTATCCAGAAGGAGCAGAAGAAAAATTTTAAAATAAATGAAGTAACCGCATTCCTACTCAATAAATTAAAACAAAACGGCTTAAATATTGAGCAAATGGTTAGTCATTTAAATAAACAATTTAATGATATCGGAACAATTGAATCAGAGACAGTAGAGGGAATTATTAATAATTTCTATAAAAACGGTATTTTAACTAGTGAAGCAGAAGAAAAGATAGAAAGGAAAATAAGCAACAAGAGAAGCAGGGCAATGTTACGATTTGAATTAAACCCTACTTGGTTGGATGGTGATGTGAAAACAAATCCTAACTTCTTATTTAATGGTAAGAAAAAATTAATATCTTTTATAAGTGTTTATTTTTTTATTGCCATTTTCCTGTACATTTCTACACTAGTTATAACGTCTGATAACCTTAGCTATAGTTACAATACCATGCTATTTATCTTGCCAATTTTTTATGTTCATGTTCTTTTACATGAGATGGCGCATATGTTCGCATGCAAGAAATTAGGTGGGGATATTGATAAAGTTGGAGTAGGTTTACTTTATTACTTTATCCCTGTTGCATTCGTGACCTATAAAAACTCGTATCTATTATCTAAAGTTTCCCGAGCCAAAATTTCCATTGCTGGTCCATTATTCGATTTAACAATGTTAATGATTGTCTCTATGGTTATGCTTTTGACAAATTCGTTTCATCATCTTTTATTTCCATATAGCATTATGGTACTCTCCATGCAATTTTTTAATTTAAATGTTCTAATGCCGAGTGATTTCTATAGATTCTTGGAGAGTTTATCTGGAAATTACAATATAAGAAAAAAAAGTTTTCATTACCTTCTTTCGGTATTCCGCTTGAAAAAATCAGACAATTATCCAAAAGTAAATAAATTAAGTACAAAAATTTTCTACATTACATACTCATTATTCTCTCTCTCTTATATTGGAACTCTCTTAGGAAGCATGGTATATGCCATTTATCACATTATCTAGGGAAGGTGTATTATGTTAACAAAAGGTAAAAATACAATCTCAGAATTGGTGTTAGCACGAGTTTCTGTCAATCAGGTTTCCATGTTGGAGCAGTTCATCTTTAGTGGTTCCAAGGAAATATTACATCAAATCCACATGCTAGAGCAAGAAATTGATAACATAAAAGAAACGGTAAGAGAAACGATATATACTGTTATCCCAACAATTCATGATAAAAAACTATCAGGGAAATTAATCCGTCTAAGACGAAAGATTTTTAATAATAAAGCTATCAATCTCAATGCTGTCAAAAACATAATTAACGCCCTTCCAAATGAGATAACTTTTACTAAAACAATTATGGAACAATGGATTAAAACAGAAGACGCCTTAATTTCTGTGAAAAAAGAATTCCAGCAGCTTTACCAACAGGAAATCACAAAAAATGAAGAGCAATTATGGAATATTTTTCACGATGATAAAAGTGAATTTGCTCGTGGGATGCCCATTGTGAACAGCACGTTTTCTTCCTTTCTTAATAGTCGTAAAAGGAAAGACTATAAGCGACTAGATAGTAATTTCCATAAGTCCATATATTCCTATTTTTTACGAAGTGTGGTGAAAACAAGTCCAATAAGTACCTTTACTCAACTCACTCTATCTGGATTTCATCCCAATGAATGGGATTTTAAGGCGAAGGATATTAATATAAGATGGCTACGGGGGCTTGTTAGTCATTTATTTGAAACGTTAGCCAACAACAAGGAGTTCCTTCCTTTTTTCCAATTTAAAGGCACAGATTCTATTGAAACACAGGATGGGAATCTATTTTATATCCGTGGTAATTATTCTGCTATTAGGGAAGTATTCTCGAAAACGGAGGATGTTTTCTCTTATAATGAGTTTTTAGATATTATACGAACATTGCCAAGCCTTTCTTTCACATATGATCAGCTAGTCGCTCAAATTGATCATCCACACCCAGAGACCATCGCTACATTTCTAATCGATCAAAAACTTATTCGTCCAATTATGCCTTGTTCGTTTCAAGATAATGCCCCATTTAAATCAATTGCGAATTACATTGAAAAAGGTGAATACTTTAAAGTTAATATTCATGGAAGTGTAGCGGAAAAGCTTATCCGACTAGATAAACTTAGAGAAAAGTTGGAAGTAATGAAATCGAAATCTGGTAGAGATGCTCTCATTGAACGGGTGAAACATCAAGTAGAAGAAATTTACTATTCTCTTGAGGTATCCGTTCCCACTTGGCTTCATAATCATGAACTAGTCTATGAAGATAAAAGATTTAAAAAACATGTACCACATTTAGGAGAGTATCTAAAAAATGATTTAATTGAATTGCAACATTCCATTAAACCGTTTATGTACAGACATGCGTTGTATAATAGATTAATTAATAAATTTGAACAATTATATGGAGAAGGTGGAAAGGTTAAAGTCCTAGAATTTTTGTGTACTGTAATTGAGTCGGAAACAGAATATTCTGATCTCATCAAATCAGCTTTAAATGATGATATTCAAAATGTGATGAGGCAGACAAATATCTATGAAGCAAACAAAGGGGAAAGTTCGGCAACCGTGTACTACCAAATAGTAAGTCAATCTCATAAAGAATTATTACAAGGAAATTATTTAATTGTTATTAATAAAGTAACTGATGGTAATGGTTCTATATTCTCTCGATTCAATCCACTATTTGATGAAAATTCTTATAAAAATAAAATCGTGGAATGGATTAAGCAACGTAACGATGGAAAAATATCATACGAATTTTCTGTAGGTGGGGATTGGGCTAACGTACAGGAAAAATATGAAATTCTACCTGACCAACTTAAATGGATTGGAGAATTACCAAATTCCTATGAGGAGCAACATACGAAAATTGGTGTGACGGATTTAAATTTGTCTATAAAAGATGGAAATTTTGTTATTTCAGACATGGTGGGTCGTGAAATAAAGCCAGTTTATTTGGGGTCAGTTCCCGAACATTTATCAGTCGATTTATCCAAATTGTTTTTTACGATAATAAAGCCATGGTATATTCGAACACCTTATGGTTCCAACCCTTTGAATAAACCACAAGTGAAGGACGATGTTACGCATATACCAAGATACCAAAAAGGAAAGATTGTATTTGAGAGAGAAAAGTGGGTAGTGAAAATAGATATCATGAAGGAAATACTGGAACAATACAAAAGAGACGTGCTTTTTCATAAGTTAAATAGTTGGAGAATAATGCATCAGCTACCTGAAGAAGTATTCTTTACATTAGAATCAGATTCCAGCATGGGTACCAAACCAATGTGGTTTCATTTCTTATCTATTCCATGTATCAATTTATTAAAGCGGTCGGTAACCTCGAAATATCAATATATTACGTTTACTGAAGCGTTACCATCTACTAAACAACAATGGTTAGATTACAAAGGGGAAAAGCATGTGAGTGAGTATATGTCACTACTTTCTGTTTGAAAAACAGTATTATTGGAGGGATTGAAATGAGCGAATATTTACAATACAATTGGGTGTATTATAGAATTTATCCAGGCACCTTATCTAAATTAGATAGTGGTGTGGAAAAAATCATTACACCGGCAAAAGCATTTGCTCAAAAACATTTTCAATTGAATCAATGGTTTTTTATAAGATATATGGACACGACAGGTGCACATTTAAGGCTAAGGTTTCATGTAAGGAAGATTGACTTAAAAGATTTTTTAGGAAAAATGAATGAAATACTCAAAGAGGGCTTGCAAGAAATATCTGAGAACGAACCTGTATCTTTAAAACGATTGGTTCCATATTATTCAGGTGAACAAGTAACAAAGCCAAAAATTGAGCAAGATTTATACGAACCGGAACTGAAAAAATATATAAATAGAAAATATTTAAATATTTCAGAAGCACTTTTTGAATCTTCTAGTGAACTTGTATGTTCAGTATGCTCTGAGTTAAATAGAGGGGAAATTAATCGGTATGAGTTAGGTTCATTGATAATGGGTTCTGTTTTTAAATCAATTGGCTTACAATATGGAAAGTTGCAAGCATTTTTACAAAATTACTTTAATTATTGGAGTGGATCTGAAAAAACCTCCTATCAATTGATAAAGATCGCTCAACAGAAGAAAGATATTATGGAATCTATTCTCAGTCAAGATATTCACCAATATGGTAATGATGAGAAGATTTTTAATTACATTTATAAGCTAAAAACAACTTTAGTTGAAGTAAATAAAGAACTTGGGGAGGAATCTTTCAACCATTTACTATTCCATTATACACATATGATGAATAATCGGTTGGGTATTTGGCCGATTGAGGAAGCGTATTTAAGTGCGTTAATGCTCCGGATTTCGCAAGACGTACCTGCACAATAATTGGATATTAGGAGGATTATGACATGACTAGTGTTTCAAAAGAAGAGATTTTACCACACAATCCATTAATGATTGTTGATAGATTAACTAAAACCTATGCCGATAATATGGTGTTAGATAAGCTATCACTGACTATTCATCAGGGAGAAATCCATGGTGTTTTAGGTAGGAATGGGGTAGGTAAAACAACCTTGATTGAATGTATTGTGGGGTTAAGACCTTTTAATCATGGAACCATTAAGATCAAGGGATTGGATATTCTAGCAGATAGAGACAAAATCATTAAACAAGTAGGGATTCAGCCACAAGAGGCTAATCTATTCCCCAGATTATCCATTCATGAAACGATGCAATTATTTGCTAGTTTTTATAGAGATTCGCAATCTTATAAAGAAATTATAGAAATGTTGGATTTAGAAAGGATAAAGAATAAGCGGATTAAGAGTTTGTCTACGGGTCAAAAACAGCGTTTATTAGTAGCTCTTTCCTTAATTGGGGATCCTTCTTTAATCATTTTAGATGAACCAACAACAGGGATAGATCCACAAATAAAACAGTTGATTTGGAAAGTGTTGCAACAAGTTAAAACACATAATAAATCTATATTATTATCGACACATAACATGGAAGAGGCAGAAAAAATATGTGACCGCATTTCAATTCTGCATAATACAAAGATAATCACTACAGGAACGCCGAAGGAAATTATCACTAATCACAGAAAGACAATGAATGATACATTGGAGGATGTGTTTCTAATATTAACTGGTTCATCATTACGAGGGGAGATTGATTAACATGGTGGATAAAGTAGCTGTGAAATATTTAGTTTCAACTGGTGTAAAAGAAATTTACAGGGAACCAAAAATTTTCTTTTTTTCTTTATTATTCCCCTTTTTCTTTTTGGCTATGTTTTGGGGCATGAGTATGGTAATTGATCCCTCCGTAGAGTTAGGATTATCTTTTATTGAGTACTTATTTCCAGGCATTCTAATCTTTGCACTTTTGTCTGTTGGATTCTTGGGTACTTCTGTTCCGTTAATTGAAATGAGGCAGAAAGGGATTTTGAAGTTATTACGCACGACACCACTTGATGAATCTACTTTTATTTTTTCGCAGATTTTAGTTCGTTTTATTTTAGGGATTATGCAAATTCTTATCTTTACCATTTTAGGTTTTATTATGGGATTGGTTAGTTTTGGGAATGTTATTCCGTTTATATTAATTGGATTGTTAGGTTTAGTTATGATCTTAACACTGGGATTTTTGTTTGGGGGGGTATTTAATAATACAGAAATAGCATCGGGTGTATTGAGTTTTGGCATCTTTCCACTCGTGATGCTCAGTGGTGCAATGTTACCATTATATATACTTCCTGATGCATTTGATACTATTTCTTATTTTATCCCATTTACTTATTTAACGGAGCTTTTTCATGAAGTGTTGTTTGATCTGGATGTGAAGTTATCGGTATTCGGAAATATTATTGTCCTCGTTATCATTAGTGCTGTTTTTTTCTTTTTAACAAAATTGACCTTTCGTTGGACTTAATCAGCGAGGGGGAAATATAGAGTATCTTTTGAAGTTGATCGTCGAAAAGACAAGCGTTTAAGTTCATGTAAACTCTTCACTTCTTTCAGCTGCGCAAAAAGCAATAATTTTATAAATGACTCAGTCGTTAAATTTTTTATATAATAATCTAGTAAATATCCGCCGGTAGAACCGGCGGTTTTAATTTCGCCCTATAAGGGCACTTTACCAACACAGCCACTAAAGTTAATTGACCGCCAACCGTTTACTCTCTATTTATTTTTGAATGGATCCACATATTCTCGTTTACTCATGTTGTCTCGTAATCAATCCTCCATTTCTTGTCCCGAATATACTTGACGAATGTTTTTTCATTTAAACCTACCGTACTTACGTAATATCCTTTTGCCCAAAATGTGCAATTACTATGGTTATATTTTTTAGATTTCCATGTCTATCATGGACCGTCAAAGAACTTTTACCTTTTAGATATCCCATGAAATACGATACTGACATCTTTGGTGGTACTTTTTCCTGCCTTTGTATCTCCCTTGTATTCATCGATCGCAATCACCTTTGGCAACTCTTGAACCTCTGACATTTCCTTTACGGCCAAACGGTCAAATCTGCGTATGACGGTCGATACGGAGAAGCCAAACTGCTTGGCTGTTTCCTTAAATGTCTTCGCTTGCACTATCCGAACGGATACCGCCCGATTCCATTCCATAGAAAGCCGTTGATATCGATAAACAAAGGGATTCTGCTCCCAAATCGTTTCCCACACGAACAGACATAGCGGCGTTTTTTGTAGAATAGGTAAGTTAACCGTTCAAACCATTTTAAATGTTTGATCTTTTGGATCCGATAATCATGAACTTTCTTGGTTCTCTTTCCACAGCTGGGACACTTGTGTACCTTGACAGGCATTTCTACATGAAGCGCAATACCACCTTCCATTTCCTCCACTTTTGTAATCCATACATCTTCAAGACCAGGCATTTTTATGGTAAAATTCATTTGCACGCAACTCCAATCTTTTCTTGTTTCTAGTCAATTCAAGTATAAAAGAATTGGATGTTTGCGTGTATATTTT
>NZ_JABXHF010000094.1:0-12781 GCF_013393565.1 Virgibacillus sp. | reverse complement strand
TTGGATTTAGGAACTTCCTAAGGGCAAGGGCAAGAATACTTCTTTTACATAAGTATAAAAAAATTGGAAGTCATGTTGGGTAGGGGAGATTCCATCTCACTCCACCCCAACATTTGACATAGAACCAAAAATGCGGTCTACAAATCTCTTATAAGTTATTGTAAAGCTAAAATTCTACTGTTTGACATTTTCCTAACCTATAGCAAAAGGCCAACTGTTGTTTATTTCGAATATAGCATTTATAATAAATGAATGAATGTAAACAAATAAGTCATCTGATAAAGTGAGTATTCATGACCCTAAAAGGTTATTGTGGTTTACACAAAATGAAAGGAGATTATTATGAACGAGCAACAACGTAAGCAACAAGCACAAATTAAGGAAACAAATCCAACGGACGTAAAATCCGGTATGGATAATATGGAGCGTATTAAAAATACTTCTAGTGAAGATTTGATTTCCAAGTATTTCAAAACAACTTATGAACCACCGAATTTAAATAAAGCACGTAAACGTGGAAGAGATAAAGTGAATGTCCATTACGATTTTTCTATTCCCGAAGACATGGAAAATATTGGGGAAGGAAAGAAGTTTTTAATTCGTACATATGGCTGCCAAATGAATGAGCATGATACGGAAGTAATGGCTGGAATTCTTACCGAAATGGGTTATACATCTACTTCTGAAACAAATGATGCTGATATTATTTTGTTGAATACTTGTGCAATTAGAGAAAATGCTGAGAATAAAGTATTTGGTGAAATTGGACATTTAAAAGCGTTAAAACGAGAAAAGCCAGATTTGATCCTTGGTGTTTGTGGTTGCATGTCTCAAGAAGAAACTGTGGTGAATCGGATATTGAAGAAACACCAGCATGTTGATTTGATTTTTGGTACTCATAATATACATCGGTTACCACATCTTGTGAAAGAAGCAATGTTTGGTAAAGAAAAAATCGTTGAAGTGTGGTCTAAAGAAGGTGATGTCATTGAAAACCTTCCAAAAGCACGAAAAGGAAAAATAAAAGCATGGGTTAACATTATGTACGGTTGCGATAAGTTCTGCACGTATTGTATTGTACCAATGACCCGTGGAAAAGAGCGAAGTCGTCTTCCGGAAGATATCATCCAAGAAGTTCGGCATTTAGCTGCTCAAGGTTATAAAGAGGTAACCTTATTAGGGCAAAACGTAAATGCTTATGGAAAAGATTTAGACGGCATGACATACGGTTTAGGTGATTTAATGGATGAACTTCGCAAAATTGATATCCCAAGAATTCGTTTTACGACATCACACCCTAGAGATTTTGATGATCGCTTAATTGAAGTATTGGCAAAAGGGGGGAATTTGTTAGATCATATTCATTTGCCAGTCCAGTCAGGCAGTAGTGAAATTTTGAAGAAAATGAATCGGAAATATACGAGAGAATCGTATTTAGAACTCGTTAGGAAAATTCGCGCAGCGATGCCGAACGCAACGTTAACGACAGATATTATTGTTGGATTTCCAAACGAAACGGAAGAGCAGTTTGAAGAAACGATGACCTTAATGGAAGAAGTTGGTTTTGAAGCAGCTTACACCTTTATTTATTCACCACGTGAAGGGACTCCTGCAGCTAGGAAGAAAGATAATGTTCCAGAAGAGGTAAAAAAGCAACGACTATATCGCTTAAATGAGCTTGTCAATAAGCAGTCTGCTGCGTCTATGAAAACGTATCAGGATCAAGTCGTAAAAGTACTTGTAGAGGGTGAAAGCAAAAAAGATCCAGAAGTTCTAGCGGGGTATACGGAAAGAAATAAACTCGTTAACTTTAAAGGACCAAAGGCTGCAATTGGGCAGATTGTAGACGTGAAAATTACAGAAGCTAAAACATGGTCTTTAGATGGTGTTATGATTGAAAATACAGTAGGGGTGAAATAACAATGGCAGAGTATACGCGCAAACAGGTGCTGGATGAAGCGAAAAAACTTGCGAATATGTTAGCAAATACAGAAGAAATTGAACATTTTAAGCAAGTGGAAGCGAAAATTAATGAAAATAAAAAAGTACAACAATTAATAACAAAGATTAAAGCATTACAAAAGCAAGCTGTTAATTTACAAGCTTATGAAAAACATGAAGCTTTAAAAAAAGTAGAGGAACAACTGGATATTTTTCAATCAGAAATTGATGCAATTCCTGTTGTACAGGAGTTTAAAGAAATACAAGTTGTTGTTAATGATGTTTTACAGTTAATTACTGCTACAATTGCAAGAGAAGTTACCAATCAAGTAATTGAATCTACAGGTGGCGATGTTTTAACTGGAGAAACAGGTTCGAAGATAAGAACAAAATCAGGTTGTAGCCATTAAAAAGTAAGTTTTAATCCGTGGGTTGCTATTAAAAAATGTAAGGTGCTGTTATCTGTTACTTGATTTTTTCTACAGACGCTGCACCTAAACGTCCAACTAGAGTTTTTATCTCTCAGTTAAAGCAACTAGTTGGTATTAACGCTGTTCGTTTTTACCTACTTCCTTTTCTATTTTTCTTTTCATTATGCACTTTAGGTATTTGTCTTGCATAAACTGACTATGAAAAAAGAGGAGGTAAAGGTAATTATGTCTTTTTTAGATAAAGAATATAGAGAGATCATAACGAAAGCGGTTTGTGGCAAAGGTCGTAAGTTCTCGCAAGCAACCCATTCCGTTACACCATCACATAGACCTTCAAGTATTTTAGGTTGCTGGGTTATTAACCATTTGTATAATGCAAAGAAAAAATCACAAGATACTGTAGAGATAAATGGAAGTTACGAAATTAACATTTGGTATTCGTATAATGACAACACAAAAACAGAAGCTATTACCGAGAGGGTTACCTACAGCGATAAAGTACCATTATCGATAAAAGATGAAAACTGCTTAAATGATGACTTTGATGTAATAGCCAAAGTTGTTCAACAGCCTAATTGCTTAAATTGTACAATTGAAAACAAAGGGCATAAAATAGTAGTAGAGATTGAAAGGGAATTTATTGTCCAAATTATCGGAGATACAAAAGTTGCAGTTCGTGTGGATCCAAAGCGTGAATATGTTGATGATGACGAAGATGAAGTTTGGGATGTAGAACTTACAGATGACGAATTGGAAGAAGTAGAACCAGATTTCTTAAACAAAGATTAACCGGATTACGAGGAGAAACCTTCCTCGTAATTTTTTTGGCTATCGAAAAGTATAAAATTTAGCTCTATCGTATAAGTAAAACGATGCCGTTTCATCACCGTAAGCTGGCTTGGTATTGATGATATGAAGCTTTTTTAAGGTTTATGCTGTTAGGGGCTCTTACTTGAATGATCGAAAGTACTGCTAATTGTATGCTATAATGACATAAGAATAATTTACGGTTTTTTGGAGGAACAAACATGGCAAAACAAACACCAATGATGAAGCAATATTTAAATATAAAAGAATCTTATAAGGATGCGTTCTTATTTTTTCGTTTAGGTGATTTTTATGAACTGTTTTTTGAGGATGCTATTCAAGCCGCAAGAGAGTTAGAAATAACGCTGACAAAACGGGATTCGAACAGTCCTAATCCTGTTCCAATGTGCGGGGTTCCTTATCATTCCGCGGAGAATTACATCAAAATTTTAATAGAAAAAGGCTATAAAGTTGCAATTTGTGAGCAAGTAGAAGACCCTAAAACAGCTAAAGGTGTAGTAAAACGGGAAGTGATTCAATTAATTACACCTGGGACGGTTATGGAAAAAGCCATGCTAAATGAAAAAGAAAACAATTATATTGCCAGTTTGTCTCATTTTGATAGCAGCTATGTATTAGTATATAGTGATTTGTCGACAGGTGAAAACCAACTGGCTTTGATTGAACATGGTTGGGACGGGGTAATTCATGAATTATATAATCAACCGATTAAAGAAATTGTTGTTTCCTCTAAGTTGCCTGAGGAATTACAACACCAGTTAAAATCGAGGCTACATGTTACTCTATCTTATCAGGATGAAGTGACCTTTAATGCAGAATATCGAAATTTATGTGAAAACATCGATGATGAAAGACTATTGACAGCTTTTAGCAGATTGTTAAATTATGTTCAACACACACAAAAGCGTTCGCTTGATCATATGCAACAAGCACAAGTTATTGCACTACAGCATCACTTATCATTAGATATGTATTCAAAGCGGAATTTAGAACTTACGGAAACGTTAATGAAAAAAGAAAAGTATGGTAGTTTACTATGGGTCCTCGATAAAACCGTTACAGCTATGGGATCCAGAATGTTAAAAAAATGGTTAGAGCGCCCGCTTTTAAACGCGCAGGAAATTGAAAAACGGCTTCATATTGTTGAAGGCTTTTATGCGCAGTTTATGGAGCGAGACGCAATAAGAGAAACGTTAAAATCGGTATATGATTTAGAAAGGCTTGCGGGACGAATTGCTTTCGGTAATGTCAATGCACGTGATTTACAACAACTGAAGAGTTCGCTACAAAGGATTCCGGTTCTGAAACAACTTTTACAACAATTCTCTCAGCAGGAACTTTATAAATTAGCAGACCATATATATATAGAACCCAAAATCATAGATATACTGGAAGCAAGCATCGTAGACGACCCACCTATTTCAATTAAAGAAGGCGGCATTATTAAAGAAGGTTATAACGAGCAATTAGATACATATCGAGATGCATCAAGAAATGGAAAGCAGTGGATTGCTGAACTGGAACAAAAAGAAAAACAAGCAACCGGTATTAAATCATTAAAAATCGGTTATAATCGCGTGTTTGGATATTATATTGAGGTAACGAAAGCTAACTTGCATTTACTTCCTGAAGGGCGTTATGAAAGAAAACAAACATTAACAAATGCTGAGAGATATATTACTCCAGAATTAAAGGAAAAAGAGCAGCTTATATTAGAAGCGGAAGAAAAGAGCGTCGAATTGGAATATCAACTTTTTATTGAAATTCGCGAACAAATTAAAGCGTTTATTCCAGAATTGCAACGTTTAGCTGAACAAGTAAGTTATGTAGATGTGCTACAAGGGTTTGCAACTGTGAGTGAATCTAACAATTATGTTCGCCCTACATTTGATAAACAAAAGTTGGAAATAAAACAGAGCAGGCACCCTGTGATTGAGCAAGTAATGGATGATGGCACTTTTGTACCTAATGATATTATTTTAGATGCACAAAATCATATTTTACTAATAACAGGGCCGAACATGTCAGGGAAAAGCACTTATATGCGTCAATTGGCATTAACTGTTATTATGGGACAAATAGGTTGTTTTGTACCTTGTGAATCGGCTCAACTTTTAATTTTTGACCAAATCTTCACACGAATTGGTGCTGCAGATGATTTAGTTGCTGGTCAAAGTACATTTATGGTGGAAATGCTCGAAGCAAATCATGCGATCGCTAATGCGACTGAACAGAGCTTGATTTTATTTGATGAAATTGGGAGAGGGACAAGCACATATGATGGAATGGCTTTAGCGCAGGCAATCATTGAATATATTCATAATCATATCCAAGCAAAAACGCTATTTTCAACACATTATCACGAACTGACAGATCTAGCAAATACGTTATCTCACTTAAAAAATGTTCATGTTAGAGCGGAAGAGCATGAGGGGAATGTTGTATTTCTCCATCAAATTAAAGAAGGCCCTGCTGACGAAAGTTACGGTATCCATGTAGCTAAGCTTGCAAACTTACCTGATAGTTTAATTACTCGTGCTAGTGAAATTTTAAAAGAACTAGAAGGAAACATGGAGGCTAAATCTGAAGTCAAAGCGAAGACGGAACAAGCTGCTTCTGTCGAGGGGACGGGACAATTGTCTTTCTTTGCCGAAGAAGAGAAGCCGGTTTCTAAACATAAGAATCAATATGAAAAAGTGGTACAAGAATTAAAAGACATAGATTTATTTGCTTTAACCCCTCTAGAAGCGATGAATATGTTATATCAACTGCAAAAAAAGGCACGAAAATAAAAATGTGATAGATTTACATTTTTAACCGAACCCAAAAACTATGATTATACGATGGAATAAACGAAATTTGCAGTAAAAGGAGTTATTTGCATGCGAATTATACAAATGCCAGATTCTCTCGCTAATAAAATTGCAGCAGGTGAAGTTGTTGAGCGTCCTGCATCCGTTGTGAAAGAGCTCGTTGAAAATAGTATTGATGCAAACAGCACTTGGGTGAAAATTGAGATAAAAGAAGCGGGTTTACAAGTTATTAAAGTAACTGACAATGGCGACGGGATGTTAGAAGAAGATTGTGAAACAGCATTCTTGAGGCATGCAACAAGCAAAATAAAGAATGAGACCGATTTATTTCACGTTCGAACCCTTGGTTTTCGTGGTGAGGCGCTTGCAAGTATAGCTTCTGTCAGCAAACTAACGGTCCAAACATCAACGGGAGAACACGCTGGTACTCGTTTAACTTTAGAAGGTGGTAAACTAATTGATAAACAGAAATCAGCTGCACGAAAAGGGACAGAAATTATGGTATCCGAGTTATTTTTTAATACGCCTGCACGTCTAAAATATATGAAAACCATTCATACAGAATTAGGGCATATTACAGATCTGTTAAATCGCTTGGCTTTGTCACATCCACAAATAAGATTTGAAGTCACACATAATGGGAAGAACATCTTTAAAACAGCAGGAACAGGTGATGTATTACAAGTTATTTCTCAGGTTTATGGAATGAATGTAGCGAAGCATATGTTACCTGTTAAGCACGAAACACTCGACTTTTCTATTGGTGGATTTATTGCAAAACCAGAAGTAACGAGAGCCTCTAGAAACTATATGTCAACCATTATTAATGGAAGATATATAAAAAGCGTTGCATTAAATAAAGCGATTATCCAAGGCTATCATACATTGTTGCCTATTGGACGTTCACCTATTGTTGTTCTTTCTATACAAATGGATCCTATTCTGGTAGATGTTAATGTCCACCCCACTAAATTAGAAGTGCGTTTTAGTAAGGATAAAGAATTATTTCAAGCAATTGAGCAAACCATTAAAGAAACATTTCGGGAAGCAACCTTAATTCCTGAAATGGAAAGTAAATCTGTACCTAAATCGAAGTCTATACAACATAGTTTTAATTTTACACCTTCTAGCTCAGAACTAGAACCGGATATTAGACAGTGGAATTACCCGGCTGGCGTTCGTGAACCAGTTGTTGAAAATAATTCATCTAAAGGGCTAAATGAGGCTGCTAGAAAGCAAGAAAGTAATCATATTGAGCTTGCTGACAACGAAATGGAGCCAACCCCCGTAGAGCGTGCACGTGAAATGCAGCAGGAAAAAGAGTATATAGATAGGAATGTGTGCACAGATACAGGTGAGAAAATAGCAGAACAAGAGAAAAACGAGAAAGTTGAACCACGTGTTCCGATTATGTATCCAATTGGACAATTACAAGGCACATACATTTTGGCGCAAAATGAAAATGGGCTGTACATGATTGATCAGCATGCTGCTCAAGAGCGAGTGAAATATGAGTTTTTTAAACAAAAACTCGGTCAGCCTATGAATAATTTGCAGCAATTACTCATTCCATTAACATTTGAATTTTCTAAAGAAGAAGCAATTTGGGTGGAGGCATATAAAGAAACATTACAA
The DNA here is from genome assembly GCF_013393565.1 of Virgibacillus sp. Lineage (NCBI taxonomy): Bacteria > Bacillati > Bacillota > Bacilli > Caryophanales > Bacillaceae > Virgibacillus > Virgibacillus sp. The sequence continues at coordinate 5,133 of NZ_JABXHF010000094.1, read as the reverse complement.
GCAGCAGGACTTTTTTTCGAACCATTTGGTCAACAAACGTATGTTATTCGTTCACACCCCAGCTGGTTCCCTGCTGGACAAGAAGAAGCAATTATTCGGGAAATGGTTGAACAGCTAATAAAAGATGAGAAGATTGATGTGGAAAAGATTCGAGAAGAAGCGGCCATTTTAATGTCCTGTAAACGTTCTATTAAAGCTAACCATTATTTAAATGATGAAGAAATGACACAATTACTTGAACATTTACGACAAACTACAGACCCATTTACTTGTCCGCATGGAAGACCTATTATCGTTCATTTTTCAACTTATGAATTAGAAAAAATGTTTAAACGTGTGATGTGAAAATGTATAAAGTTGCTTTCAGTTTACCATACTATGGAAAACTGGAAGAGGTGTGTATGGTGAAAAATCAACAGCTTGTAAATTTTCTTAATCAATTACTGTCTAATCAATTTGTTCTTTATGTGAAACTGCACCGATACCATTGGTTTATTCAAGGAAGCAATTTTTTAACTCTTCATCAGCAGTTTGAAAATATGTACTTGAAGGTAGCTCATGATATTGATGAGATAGCCGAGCGTATACTAATGATAGATGGCAAACCTTTAGCTACAATGGTAAAATATTTGAAAGAATCAACTTTAGAAGAAGCAAATGCAGATGATGAAGAACAAGAAATAATGCAGCAGTTGCTGCAAGATTTGCTGCAAATAATAATGGAAATTAAGACACAAGGGCTACCAAAAGCTGTAGAGTTAAATGACAGCCCTACAGAAGATTTACTTATTGATATACAAGGAGCGTTTGAAAAATATACTTGGATGCTTAGAGCGTATTTAAAACAGTAACGTGTGCATAATAGGGGAATACGAATGAAAAAAAAACTTATTGCTATCGTAGGTCCAACTGCGGTAGGTAAAACAAAACTTAGTATTGAAATAGCTAAACATTATAATGGTGAGATTATTAGCGGAGATTCTATGCAAATCTATAAAGGAATGGATATTGGGACTGCAAAAGTGACAAAGGATGAAATGAAAAACATTCCACATTATATGATTGATATAAAACGTCCCGATGAATCGTTCTCTGCGGCTGATTTTAAACAGTATGTAGACCATTACATAGAAATAATATCAGTCAAGGACAAGGACAAATTACCTATATTAGTTGGCGGAAGTGGTTTATATGTGCAGGCTGCCCTCTATAACTATAACTTTACAGCGTATCAGCGTAATAACGAGTTGATTAAAAAATTAAATAAAGAAATAGAGTTAAATGGCATCCAACCTTTGTATGAAAGGTTGAAGAAAGTTGATCCGCAACAGGCAAAAAAAATTCATCCAAACAACTATCGGCGTGTTGTGCGTGCGTTAGAAATCTATGAAACAACAGGAAAACGAATGTCAGAATACCAGCAACAGCAAAGTGGAAAGTCACCGTATGATTATAAAATCATAGGATTGGAAATGGACCGTGAAAAATTATATGATCGGATTAATAAGCGTGTAGATGATATGATAGAAAAAGGTCTGGTAGAAGAAGCTTATCAATTGTATAGTCGGGGGTATGCTCATAAACAATCTATGCAAGCGATCGGCTATAAAGAATTTCTCCCTTATTTCAAAAACGAAATATCTTTAACTGAAGCTATTGCAACATTAAAGCAAAATTCTAGAAGATATGCCAAAAGGCAATATACTTGGTTTCGCAATAAAATGGATGTATCTTGGTATGATGTTTCTAGTGTATCCATTGATGAAAAATTAAGAAATATTTTAGATGATCTTGCAGGATTTATTCAAAGCTAGGTCGAATTAATTATAGTATAGATAGAAATGAGGAGGAAGTATAATGGCTCAATCTGTAAATATTCAGGACCAATACTTAAATCAACTTCGTAAAAACCGTATAGCTGTCACAATTTTTTTAACGAATGGGTTTCAATTAAGAGGTGTTATTAAAGGATTCGACAATTTCACGGTTTTAATTGAAACAGATGGTAAACAACAATTAATTTTTAAACATGCTATTTCTACCTTTTCACCAGCTAAAAATGTCGAGCTGGAAAAGGAATAACTATAAAAAACGGATGCATATGTGCATTCGTTTTTTTATGCTATAGGAAAATATAAGTTTTAAGGTTTATAGTATAAGAAAAATCACAGCTTTGTTTCGCCATAAAAATTGGCGATAAATCTGATATTTTAAATTGTATTTTTAAAAAAATAGGCAAATGTCACACCTTTTGGATCGCGGCGTATACTAAATATTACTGAGGGGTGATGACATGGAAACACAATTTATAAGTAATCGAAATGGGCAAGTAAACATCATTTTAAAGGAAAAAAACACCTCGCATTTGACATATACAGAAAAAAAAGCAATGAACAAAAAAAACAACCCATTTAATCATATTGATGAGGCATTTGCATCGTTTGTAGGTATGAAGCAACTTAAGGAACGAATTAAAGAAATATATGCAACGGTCGTCATCAATGAAAAGCGAAAGCAGTTTGGGTTAGTGAATCATGAACAAGTATTGCATATGCTTTTTAAGGGTAATCCTGGGACAGGAAAAACAACGGTAGCTAGAAAGTTGGCTAAGCTATACTATGATATGAACTTATTATCTAAAGGCCATTTTATTGAAGCTGAACGGGCAGACTTGGTAGGAGAATATATTGGTCAGACAGCGCAAAAAACCCGCTCTATTATACAGAAAGCCCAAGGTGGCGTTTTGTTTATTGATGAGGCTTATTCACTTGCGCGTGGTGGCGAGAAAGATTTTGGTAAAGAAGCAATTGATACATTGGTAAAACATATGGAAGATTATCAGCATGATTTTGTGCTAATTCTTGCTGGTTATCCATACGAAATGGAACGATTCTTAACATTAAATCCTGGCTTAGAATCCAGGTTTCCATTTATATTAGATTTTCGTGATTATGAAGCTGGAGAATTGCTTTCAATCGCTAAACGAATGGCAGCAGATCGCGAGTATCAACTTACCAAAGATGCTGAAATAGAATTAAAAGCACATTTAATAAAAAAAACACGCACGAATAATCGTAACTTTTCCAATGCACGTTATGTACGTAACGTGGTAGAGAGTGCTATTCGTATGCATGCAGTTAGGTTGTTGAAGAATGAGCACTTTACTACAGATGATCTTATTTACTTAACAATTCAAGATTTGCAGTTAAAACTAAATTAGTATGCTGTTTATACGCATATAAAAGGATGGATGTTTATAGCCAAATACTTTTGTTGAAAACCTACACATTTAATTGAATAGTGAATTTCTTCACATGAAATTTAATGAAGGCTAAGATTGATTGGCTTAATTAGGTGCTGCTGTTAGTTCCTCAGATATTTAAGGTGAGATCTATGCAGCGCCTTTCATGTTGTATAGGAAAGTTACCTTTATCTGATATACAGTTGCTTTTATGAAGAAGAGTTGCAGAAGATGTTAATTTTGGGGATTTGCTTAAGATTTGTTATGATAGTTGGTAAAGAATTGCATGAAGAAAAGAGGTTCTGTTTGTAGTGAATGAAAAAGTAATCATTATTGCAGTAAAGCAACCGAAACAAACAAATCATCATTTTGAATCGTCCCTAGCCGAATTAAATTCATTGAGTAAGACTGCTGGTGGAGATGTTATTCAAATATTTACCCAAAATAGAGATAACATTCACCCTGGTACATATATTGGCTCTGGAAAATTAGAAGAAGTAAATGCTTCTATTCAGGAAGATCAAGTGGATTTAGTCATTGCAAATGATGAATTATCACCAATCCAACTTCGAAATATGAGTCAAGCTTTCGGTGTTCGAACGATTGATCGAAGCCAATTGATTTTAGATATTTTTGCTCAACGTGCTAGAACAAAAGAAGGAAAATTACAAGTTGAATTAGCTCAACTAGAGTATTTACTACCTAGATTAAGAGGGCAAGGGACAGCGTTGTCAAAATTAGGAGGTGGGATTGGAACAAGAGGCCCTGGTGAAACAAAATTAGAGACCGATCAGCGGCATATTCGTAGACGTATCCATGATATAAAGCAGCGTTTACAAACGGTCGCTAAGCAAAGGGAACAATATCGTAAGCGAAGAAAGACAAATGACGTCTTGCAAATTGCAATTGTTGGTTATACAAATGCAGGAAAGTCAACGCTTTTTAACCAACTCACAAATAGTACTTCATTAGAGGAAGATCAATTGTTTGCCACACTTGACCCGTTAACGAGGCAAATTCAACTTCCATCAGGAATGAATGTACTTGTTACGGATACCGTTGGATTCTTACAAGATTTGCCGACTTCTTTAATTGCCGCTTTTAAATCAACATTAGAGGAAGTAAAAGAAGCTAATTTTCTTATTCATTTGGTTGATGGCTCCAATCTTGATTTAAATCAGCAACAGGATACTGTTTTGCAATTATTACAAGAACTTCATGCTGATACGATTCCAATGCTTACAATTTATAATAAGAAAGATAAATGGGTGCAAGGTGTTATACCAATGAACCATCCTTATATGTTTATGAGTGCTTATCAGACAGAAGATGTACAACAGTTACTACATAAACTGGAAGCCCTACTAAAAGCTGATTGGTCATTTTATTCTCTAACACTAAGACCGGATCAGGGCAAGTTATTACAACAATTGGAGAAAATTATGGTTGTAATAAAGAGAGAAACTGTAAAAAGTTTTAATAAAAGAGCCTAGGAAATGGCAAAGAAAATCGTCTATTTCCTAGGCATTTTTGTTGAGTGAAAAGGAATATAGTGGAATTTATGCTTTGATAGGTAACGTGTTATAACCTTAAGTATACATTTCTTGCTTTTATTTTGTTTTTTTAGTAAGATGTAAGAAGTAAGACATCTGAAGGAGGGATTTTTATGATCGACCAAGTAACTCCTAAAACTTCTAAAGTTTCTAGTAAAGGACAAGTTGTTATTCCAGTTGAACTTCGTCGTAAATTAGGTTTACAAGATGGCGATCAAGTCACCATTGATGTTAATGATAATAATGAACTTGTTCTTAAAAAATTGCCAACTGCTTTAGATTGGCATAACTTAATTACGTCTATTCCTAATGAAAAGGTTGATGTTGATCAAAATGGCC